>NZ_KV810302.1:80240-113752 GCF_001812735.1 Neisseria sp. HMSC069H12 | reverse complement strand
ATCATGGCGCGTTGGCGTTGGCCGCCGGAAAGTTGGAAAGGGTAGGCCTGGGCTTTTTGCTCGGGCTGGTGGATGCCGGTTTCATCCAGGAGTTCGATAGCGTGCGCCCATGCCTGTTTTTTATCCAAACCCAAATGCAGGGACAGGACTTCGGCAATTTGTTCGCCGACGCGCATGACGGGGTTGAGGGCGGTCATGGGTTCTTGAAACACCATGCCGATTTCGCGGCCGCGCAGTTTTTGTAGGGCGCGTTCGGGCTGGGTCAGCAGATTGGTTCCGCAATATTTCAGACTGCCTTCAAAGGTAACCATCGGATTCAGGCGCATAATGCCTTGCGACAATACGGTTTTGCCGCTGCCGCTCTCGCCGACCAATGCCAGCTTGCGGCCGGGTTGCAAGGTCAGGTTGATATCGTGCAGGACTTGCTTGCTCGGAAAGGAGCCGTTTAGGTTTTCGATTTCGAGTATAGGTGTCGTCATGGTCGTGGCCGTCTGAAAAGTTTGTTGATGACAGGTTTTTTCAGACGGCCTGCATGAATCAAGAGGCCGTCTGAAACAGCGGTTTAGTCTTGAAACTGTTCTTTGAGTTTGCGTTTTAACACTTTGCCAGTGGCATTGCGCGGCAGCTCGTCTTGGAAGATGACTTGTTTGGGGATTTTAAAGTTTGCCAACAGGCCGCGCAGGTGGCTGCGGACTTCGGCTTCTTCCAGCTTCATGCCTTCTTTGAGTTGGATAAAGGCAATGATTTCTTCATCGGCGTATTGGTCTTTCACGCCGATTACGGCGGCGGCTTCCACGGCATCGAGTTTGTAAATGGCTTCTTCGATTTCGCGCGGATAGACGTTTTGGCCTTTGGAGATAATCAGGTCTTTTTTACGGTCGACGATGAAGATAAAGCCGTCTTCGTCTATGGTGACGAAGTCTCCTGTTTTCAGCCAACCGTTGACAATGGTTTCATCTGTGGCGTCAGGCATATTGAGGTAACCCTGCATTACCGAGCCGCCTTTGATGATGAGTTCCCCCACTTCGCCGCGCGGCACTTCGATTAATTCGTCATCGACGGCTTTCACGGTCAGACCTGGCAGGGCGACGCCGACGCTGGCGGTTTTTTGGCGCTCAGGCGTATTGACGGCCACAACGGGCGAGCATTCGCTCAAGCCGTAGCCTTCCAGCAATTTGGCGCGTGGGAATTTGGCTTTGAAGTCGTCAATGGTTTGTTCGGCCAGAGGCGCGCCGCCGCTGATAAACAGGCGGACGCGGTTGAACCATCTGAAATACCAAGGGATTTTGGCTTTGCTCATGGCGGTGTAAATAGCCGGTACGCCGAGAAAAATGGTAGCGCGTTTGAGCAAAACCTGTTTCAACACGTTGGAGAACGGGAAGACGGATCTGACCAAAATAATCGAGCAGGCTTGATATATCGGCAGCAAAACCATGGTGGTCAGCGTAAAGCTGTGGAACATGGGCAAGAAGACGACAAAGCGGTCTTTTTGCGAAATTTGGAAAATTTGTTCGATGCCCGAAAGGTTGGAAAACAGATTGCTATAACTGATTAATGCGCCTTTGGGGTGGCCGGTTGTGCCGGAGGTGTAGATAATGTGCGCCAAATCGTTGGCAGACGGCTGACGGCTCAGATTCGGCTTGCCGGGGAATGTACGCGCGGCATCGAAATAGCTGTCATCGCCACTGGCGGCGTTGGTTTCGCCAATCCAGATGATTTTATTGACTTTGGTTTTGGCTTTGATGTTTTTGAGTTCTTTGGCCAACGGTGCGGAGGCGAACATAAAGCGTGCGCCGCAGTCATTAAGGATGTAGGAAAATTCTTCGCTTTTCAAAAAGACGTTGAGTGGGACGGCTACCGCGCCGATGGAAGTAATGGCGAAATAGGCGGCAATAAATTCGGGAGAGTTGGAAACGACAAGGGCGACCCTGTCGCCAAATTGTACGCCTTGGTGTTGCAGATAGGCGGCGACGGTTTCTACTTCGCGTTTGAGGGAGGAATAGCTGATTTTTTCTTTGTCGTTGAAAATGACTGTGCCTTTACCGTTTTTTTGGCAGGCTGCAGTCAGCATAGCGTAAAAATTAGGGTGGGTGTGCATTTCGGAGTTTGTGTCCATATTGTGTCGATTGATGTACGGTTTCGATGAACCGTTTATTTCGAAGGGTAGGTTTTACATCCTATCGGTAAAATAAGCAAGAGGCCGTCTGAAAATACTTTCAGACGGCCTTGCGCTTTACTGGGCTTAGGAAAGCAATATTTTGAATTTAAACTTACTTATTGTGTTGATGGGAAAATTCCCATTCTTCAAAAGTCTGGCCGTTCGGTAGATGGTACAAGCTGATTTCGTTTCTGTCTCAAGCCATTTCGAGTTTGCCGCTGAGTTTGACGTAGAGCCTGGATGCCGGGTAGGCAGAGCCGATGGTAGAAGCTCTAGGCTTCACCGTTGTTCAGACGGCCATCGGGTACTTTGTTAAACAGGCGATAGAAATTGTCGCTGGTGTTTTGTGCCAATGTTTCCAAGCTCTCGCCGCGCAGATTGGCTAAGAACTCGGCTGTATAGCGGACGTAGGAAGGCTCGTTTTGTTTGCCACGTTTGGGAACCGGCGCGAGGAAAGGCGCATCGGTTTCTACCAAGATTCTATCGGCTGGGACGTATTTGGCGGCTTCTTGTATCAGCGGCGCGTTTTTAAACGTCACAATGCCGGAGAAGGAGATATACATGCCTAAATCCAAAGCGGCTTTGGCAAAGGCGACGTCTTCAGAGAAGCAGTGAATCACGCCGGAGTTGGTGTGGCATTCTTTCAAAATCCGCAACGTGTCTTCGGCTGCATCGCGCGTGTGGACGATAACGGGCAGGCCGCTTTCGTTGGCGGCTTGGATATGATCGGCAAAGCGTTGATGTTGCCATGACAAATCGCCTTTGCACCAGTAATAGTCTAAGCCGGTTTCGCCGATACCGACGATTTTGGGATGTTTGGCCGCTTCTACCATTTCGGCAATGGTAAATTCTTCCGCTTCTTGGCTGTCGGGATGTATGCCAATGGTGCAGTAGATGTGGTCGTTTGCCTGAGCAATGTCGAAGACTTCGGCAAAACTTTGTTTACTGACGCTGATGGCAAGCGCCTGCTTGACGCTTTGCGCTTCCATATTGGCAAAGACTTCGGGCAGGCGGTCTTTTAAGCCGTCAAAATTGAGATGGCAATGTGAATCGATTAAATACATGGTATTACAGGGTAAAAGTAGTGCGGTCGCTGCGCAGGCGCGGGCCAAGCTCGGCTTCGATCAGGTTTTTTGCCTGCAGGCAGCTTTCGTGTTCGGAGAATGCAAGGCCTACGCCTTTGGGGCGGTGGGCTGAAGTGCGCGCCGGATTGATCCAAACAACTTTGGTTGGCAGGAAGCGTTTGGGATAGTCGGCGATTTCTACGGCCAAGAGGATGTCTTCGCCTAGGGAGAATACGTCATCGGTCGGTACGAACAGGCCGCCGTGTTCTAAAAACGGCATATAGCAGTTGTACAGCAGATTGGGGTCTTTGAGTTGCAAGGCCAACATCTTCGCCGGAATGTCTTTTTTATTCATCATTTATTACCTGTTAGGGTTTGTTTTGCCAAAAATCTAAATATTCGATAAGCAGATACTCAAGTTGCATTTTAACACTCAAGGTATGGTATCCGTAAGGGTTGAGCGCGTTCAGACGGCCCAATAGGGCAAACAGCTTGCGTGAATCGGTTTTAGAGGCCGTCTGAAGCAGGGCTTGGGCATGGTGCGGATAATAAAGAGGCGCCATGCTTTGTTGTGCCAAGCCGACATCCATCAGCCACTTTTGCAGCCAGTCGATGAAAATGGCCAGTGGTTGTTTTTGTTTGTCGAACGCGGCGGCGTAGTCGAGTATGGCCAACAGGCGCGGGGCAGCCAGCAGCGTCAGCAACTCTTCGCGTAATGCGTCCAATTCGGGAGTCGGCGTGAATAAAGGCGCACCGCTGTGGAATGCTAATAAGGCTTCGGCATTTTCTACGCCCTGTTGGCGCAGGTATGCCGCAGCCTGCTCATGGGTAGGCGAGGGCAGCACCATCTGGCGGCAACGGCTTTTGATGGTGGGCAGGAGTTTGTCGCGCGCATGGGTAACGAGCAGGAAAACGACGTGTTGCGGCGGCTCTTCCAGAGCTTTCAACAAACCGTTTGCCGCCTGTGTGTTCATGCTTTCCGCCGGATGCACCAATACCACGCGCAGGCCGCCGCGGACAGCGGTCAGGTAAATGTTTTCAACAATATCACGCACGGCATCGATTTTGATTTGCAGAAGTTTGCGTCCTGTTTCCTCGCCTTCGGGAATTTCCGGCGTGAGTTCGTAAAAGTCGGGATGGGTGTTTTGGCTGAACAAATGGCACGAAGCACACTCGCCGCAGGGTTCATGACCGGACTTGGGCGATTCGCACAGCAATGCCTGCGCGACAAAGCGGGCAAACTCGGTTTTGCCGGTATTTTCTTTGCCGGTAAACAGCCAGGCGTTAGGACGGTTTTGCCAATGGGCGGCGAGCTGTTGCCATTGGGTTTCATGCCATGGATAAATCATATCGTTTGGGAACTATAAGGTAGGTGGTTATTATACTCTCAGGCCGTCTGAAAAAGGTTTCAGACGGCCTTTAATAAACTGCCTAAAAATTAATTAAATATATTTTTACTTTGAAATATCAACTATTAAGCTGACTTATTCACAGCCTTTGCACACGCTTGTTTGGGGAAAATGTGCATTTTGTTTGGCGGTAAAGTGGTGCTCAAAATTTAGGTAGTTGTGTTTTTTAATTTTAAATCAGACAGTAATCTGATTTATGCACAAGCTGTCCACGCGATTGAACAGTGAAAATGTGCATGGTGGGGATACATTTCAGACGGCCTTATTTGCTGATTTTCAACAAAGCGGTCAAATCCCCGATAAATTTTGGTTCCCGTTTGATGAGGTAAACAATCAACGGAAGATTACCCACGGCAACAATCAAATACAGCAGCGTAATACTGTCGAACAACATCAGCAAAACCGCGCTCAAAATAGCGGCCGATACCATAAACACGCCGTTGATGATGTTGTTGGCGGCGACGGCGTGGGCGCGGAAGGTTTCGCTGCTGGCGGTTTGCAGCCAAGTGTAGAGCGGTACGGAGAAGAAGCCGCCGAAAAAGCCGATAGCCGACATCACCAGCATAATTGGATACGCTTGGACTTGTGATAAAAACCAAATAATGCCGTTTAATTCGGTAAAGCGTTGGCCGTGGGTCAGCCACACCAGCAATAATCCACAGACGGTCAGACCCAGAGTACCGATGGTGACCAAGCCCAAAATCAGGCGCTCATGGCTGAATTTGGCGCATAACACCGATCCGATAGCGATACCTATGGAGAACAGCGCCAACATCAGGTTGAACACATTATCGTTGCCGCCCAAATGGATTTGCGTGAACGTCGGCAGTTGGGTGGTATAAACCGAGCCGACAAACCAAAACCATGAAATACCGATGATGGACGTGAATACGGGACGATCGGCCGCCGCTTCACGAATCAGTAAATTCGTGCCTTTGATGATGTTCCATTCGATTTTTGTGTCCGGCATTTTAGCGGGTACAGACGGCATAAACAGACTGGTCATCGTGCCGCTGACGGCGACCAATAACACCAAACCGCCAACAATATACGGCGGAACGCCTGCGACTGCCGTGCCCAAAAGTTGGCCAAGCAAAATGGCGATAAACGTACCCGATTCAATCAGGCTGTTGCCCATAATCAGCTCTTTGTCGTTAAGATAATCGGGCAAAATCGCGTATTTCAGCGGGCCGAACAAGGTCGATTGCGTACCCATGCAAAACAGGCAGATTAAAAGCAAAGGTGCGGATTGGATATAGAAGCCATACGCCGTCACTGCCATGATGATGATTTCCAACAGCTTGATCCAACGTGCTAAAACTGCTTTATCGAATTTGTTGCTCAGCTGCCCAGAGAGCGCGGAAAACAGGAAGTAGGGCAGGATAAACAGCATTGCGCCCAAGTTCAGCATTTGGCTGGGCGGCAGCAAGTCGTTTTTGCCCAAACCGTAAAAACTGATCATCACGAATAATGCGGTTTTGAACATATTATCGTTAAACGCGCCCAAAAACTGCGTCCCAAAGAGTGGCGCAAAACGGCGGGTCGTGGGGAAATTCAGATTATCTTTTTTAAGGCTCATTGTTTGGATTCTTTATCTTCGTCTTTTTCGATCAGTTTTTCAGTGGAGTCGTCGTCCATCAAAATGCGGTGCGCAGGGCCTTCAAGGTCGTCAAACTGTCCGTTTTTACCCGACCACCAGAAAAACCAGCCGATGATAAAGGCCAAAATAATGCTGATGGGGACAAGGATAAACATACTTTCCATTACATCGCTCCGGTCAAATCGGTCAGGATAAAGGTTTTACCGCTGATGGTCAGGTATTCGTTGCGCAACGCGCCGATATTTTTATCGTCGAAAAACAATTCGATACGGTCTTTAACCACGCGCCAGTATTGCGGGATATCGGTTTGCTCAAAAGGCGACAACACCGCCGCTTCGGCTGCATCTTCGCTTTGCAGCTTGATTGCGAAGCGTCCGCTTTGCGGCGGATTTTGTGATTCATCGTCTGCCAACATAATAAAAAATCCGGCGTGTTCACCGTCTTGAGTGTGGATACTGAAATAATGCATATCGGGAAATCTTCAAAACCGCCGTCATTTTTTCAGACGGCCTAAAATAAAATTCCGTCCATTTTACATCAAATATTAAGTCAAGCAGCCGATTACATTTTTTGTTAGAATACGGCGTTTACTTTGTTAATCTGTTCAGACCGCTACCCACTACGTCCCACAAGGGGTGCAACATAGCCGGAGCAGTAGTAAGGTCCCGACAAAAATGCCGTCTGAAACCTCAAGGAGCATAAAATGACACAAAAATTAATCTTGGTTTTGAACTGCGGCAGCTCTTCCCTCAAAGGTGCCGTATTGGATAACGACAGCGGCGAAGTATTGCTGAGCTGCCTTGCCGAAAAACTCAATCTGCCCGATGCCTACATCACCTTCAAATTCAACGGCGAAAAACACAAAGTTGACCTGTCTGCCAAGCCCGACCACACCGGCGCAGTTGAAGCCCTGATGGAAGAACTCAAAGCCCACGGCCTCGATACCCGTATCGGCGCGATCGGCCACCGCGTGGTAAGCGGCGGCGAATTGTACAGCGAATCCATTTTGGTTACCGACGATGTTATCGCTGGTATCGAAAAATGTATTCCACTTGCTCCTCTGCACAACCCGGCTCACCTTTTGGGCCTGCGCGCTGCACAAAGCATCTTCAAAGGCCTGCCGAACGTTGTCGTATTCGACACTGCATTCCATCAAACCATGCCTGAACACGCTTACAAATATGCTGTTCCACATGAATTGTATGAAAAATACGGCTTGCGCCGCTACGGTGCGCACGGTACCAGCTACCGCTTTGTTTCTGACGAAACTGCACGCTTCCTCGGCAAAGACAAAAAAGACCTGCGCATGGTCATTGCCCACTTGGGTAACGGCGCTTCTATTACCGCCGTCGCCAATGGCGAATCACGCGATACCAGCATGGGCCTGACTCCGCTGGAAGGTTTGGTAATGGGTACCCGCAGCGGCGACATCGATCCCGCAGTGTTCAGCTTCTTGGCTGAAAATGCCAACATGACCATCGCCCAAATCACCGAAATGCTGAACAAAAAATCAGGCCTGCTCGGTATCTCCGGTTTGTCTAACGACTGCCGTACCATCGAAGAAGAAGCTGCCAACGGCCACGCAGGTGCCAAACTGGCCCTGGAAATCTTCATCTACCGCTTAGCTAAATATATCGGCAGCATGGCAGTAGCAGCCGGCGGTTTGGACGCATTGGTATTCACTGGCGGCATCGGCGAAAACTCCGACATCATTCGCGAACGCGTATTGGGCTACTTGGGCTTCCTCGGTCTGCATATCGACCAAGAAGCCAACCTGAAAGCCCGCTTCGGTAATGCCGGTGTAATTACCACTGCCGACAGCAAAGCTGTTGCCGTTGTGATTCCTACCAACGAAGAATTGATGATTGCACACGATACTGCCCGTCTGAGCGGCCTGTAATCCGTCATTACTAAAACCTGCCCGAAAGGGCAGGTTTTTTATTGTGTATAGATGAAGAAAATTTTGAGAATATATTGAAAAAAGCCGGCAAACATTATGTTTACCGGCTTTTTAATCAGTGCAATATTAAGAATGCAGATAGATAGGTTTAGAACTTATAACTGATGGTAAACAGCAAAGTCCTGCCTCGTGCGTAGTTGTTCAAGACGGAGCGTGTTGTGCCGCCATATTTGCCATTGCATAAACCGTTGGCATCGCATTCGACTTCCTCATCATCTAAACCGCCTTTTCTTTCAAATACGCTGAAATAGCGCTGGGTTGCGGCATCATTTGCGGCATCCAAAGGATCGACATAGCGTTTATTGAACGCATTTTGAATGTCGAAACGAAGGATAAGGTTTTTCTTTGGTTCATAATTGGCATAGAAATCAAAAATCATCGGCTGTCTGTTGATGCTTTCTGTTTTTTTGATCACTCTTCTGCCCATTTGATGTGAAGAGTAGGTATTGGCACCGGTTGTACCGTCAACAAATTCTTCCTCAGTCGTCGCCCGTGTACTTTTGCCGTAATAGCGCATAATGCCGCCGATGGTCAATTTGTTGCCCAACCAGCGGGAACCCAATTCAAACCGCCCGTAATCTCGGGGCAAGCGGGAAATTTTGCTTAAGCCGTAACCTTGTTTGATTTGGTCTTCTTTAGAAGAATTACGCGGCGATTCGCTGGCATCGCTATAATTGGTCGGCTGGTTGGTTTTTTGATATGCGTAAGACAGGGTTGTAAAAAAGCGGCCGAAATCATAGTTCATTTCCACTTCCAAACCATTTTTATGGACAGGTTTGGCATAGTTTCGATGCTGGATAGAGTATTGCAGGCCGGTACTGGTTACCCAGCTGGGTGCTTTATCCAAATCCCACCATTTGCCATAAACATTGTGAATATAGTTGTTTATCCTGCTGCGATAGGCGACCAGTTTGAAACCCAATACATCGTCCGGCTTGAAAATCCCTTTTTTGAAGGTATTGAAGCCTATTTGGTAAGTATTGGCCTGTTCCGGCTTGAGGGCTGTATTGACGCCTGAGTCGCCGATTTGTGAAAAATACATTTCTTGAATATTCGGCATTCTATGCGTACGAGAATAGCTGATAAACGGCATAAAGTAGTCATTGACATTGATGTTTAATGCCACCGAATGGTTTACCGCATGCTTTTTACCAGATTTGGTATAAACCGGTTCGTAAAGGTCGCAGCTTGGCGTGCAATGCTGTTTATAAATTTCAGAATCTTCTCCAAATGCTTTTTTAAAGTCTTCTTGGGTATTGAAGTAGTCGGTATATTCGCCTTTGTAGCGGTAGTTGACCATATTGGCGCTGTAATTCAATTGATAAATGCCTTTTTTCAAGGAAGTATCAAAATAGAACGTATTGAATTTTTGCTGGCCTGAAGGTTGCAATATGGTTGATTTCTGAGGAAATATTCCTTTGTCGCCTTTGAAGCGGCCTAAAAAGCTGTACAGGCCGGCATCTTGATCCGGGCCGTCGTAAAACAGGCTCAGCTCTTCCGGAAAGCGGTTTTTACTGTATTGGTTTTTAAAGAAATTGAAACCCACAGTGGTTTTTAAATCTGTTTTGTTGGGAAGGTTGAAAGAGAAGCGGTTGTTGATATCCAAAAGATTGGCTGTGTTTTTGGTTTCCAAATAATCAAGCAGTCCCCATCCTGAAAAACGTGAGTTTTTCGGATATTTTTGTTTTCCCAGATTATGGGCGGCCAACACGTTTAAATCGACATAATCGCCAATGTTTAAGTTGTAATTGGCTTGATAGTTGCGGTTTTCTACTTTGCGGCTGCCGATACGGTTGTTCATGGTACGAAGCTGAAGATCCAACTTGTTGTTGTCGTTTTCGTATTCCACTTTGACCAAATGGCTGTTTGAGCGTTGTTGCAGGCTGGTCGGGTCGATTGGAGTCAGGTCCCATTGCGGTGCTAAATTCTCTTTCCAGCTTCTTTCCAAATCATCAACATAATCTCTTTGCAAAACTTCAGGATCGTTATATTTTTTGGAGAAAGGGTAGTCCCAATAGCTTTTACCGACTGCGTTGCGCTTGGAAAAGTCGCGAACCCAACGATTTTGCCCTTGGTCGAATTTCAATAAGTTGCTTTCAAAATATTCTTGTTTTTTACGGTCCAAATATTCTTCGCCAAAATTGCCGATACGCTGACCGCCGCCGCCCACTTTATAGTTTTGCTCGACATTACGGTGGCTGTAACCATATAACGCACCAAGGCGCGCACCGCTGTCAAACCATTTTTGTACCGCTCCGGTTGCCATAAAGTTGCTTTTGGTGCTGTTTGTGCCGGTCAATCCTTTGGTCAAGAAGCCGAAGGTATTGTTTCCGTGTACCACATCGTCTACTCGTAAAGTACGGAAATTGGCTGTACCGGATAAGGTATTGATGCCGTTGGCACCTGTGAAACTGCCTTTGGTTACATCCACGCCGGCAATAAAATTGGGATCCAGTGCCGTACCGAATTGCGAAGAGCTGCCGCTGCGTCCGGCATCGGCAGAAGTGGAATAGAAGGTTTGGGTGACGCCGTCAACCATCGTATTGACGCGTCCCAAACCGCTATCGCCACGGATATTGACTGCCAATACCCCCGATCCCTTGTCTTGTTGGGTAAAAACGCCGGGCATGCTCCGCACGATGGCATCGATGTTTTCGCTGGATTGATAAACGCGTTCACGCGAACTTTTGGCTTGGCCTTCGGTAAAAACTTTTTTCTCTTTAGCAATGTGTCTGCCTTTGACTTGAATTTCATCAAGCTCTTGAGTTGAAAACTCTTCTTCTGCGTGTGCGATACTTGTTATAGCCAGTAAAGATAATGTTAGTAGATTTAATTTGAAATTCGGATTCATGATAGTTACCTCAGAAACGAAGCTGCTACTGTATAACATATTATTAAACTTTACAAATATTTTGATAATGGTTTTTATTTTTTAAAAAATAAAGTAGATTCTTGTTTCAGGAGATAATCCAATCGCATATGATTAATCTGGCTGAAAAGATAAAGCAGGTCTGAATTTGAATTGGGTTGGTCGAGAAAAGGGGAGATTTAATTGAATTTAAACAGCCGGAAGAAGAAAATTTGATTGCGCTATGTGAATTGAGCCGTCGGTTTCAAATGAAACCGGTAAAAAACATGAAATGCAAAATATAAAGTCGATATAGAAAGGTTTGAAGGCAGTTGAAGAAAAGGCCGTCTGAAAATGATATTTCAGACGGCCTTTATTGTTTTAAGCCTTATTCCGGACCGCGGAATGTGTCGTGGCAGGATTTACAGGTTGCACCGGTTTCGCCGTAAGCGGCTTTGATTTCTTCCAGTTTGCCGGTTTGGGCAGCGGCGTTAAGTTTCTCAACAGCAGCGACGAATTTTTCTTCTTCGGCTTTGAAGGTTGCCGTGTCCGTCCAGATGGCAGGCAGGGCGCGGCCGTTGCCTTGAGGGTCGGATTCAAACAGGGTGAACGGTTTTTTGCTGTTTTCGGCGAAGGTTGCGGCGGCTTGTTTGAATTTTTCTACGTCGTAAGGCTCTTCGTCTTTGACCATTTTGCCCATGCGGGTAAACTCAGGCATCATGGATTTGAACGCGGCCGTACGGTCTTCGGAAATCGGGCCTTTAGGCTGGGAAGGCGCGCCGCTGCCGCCGCAGGCGGAAAGCGTAAGCACCACTGTTGCCAAAGCAACAGGGAGAAAACGGGTTTTCATATGGAGTGTGTCCTATTGTAATGATATGATTATCGTTAAATTTAAAATCAGCCGGCCAACCACTCAGGCCGTCTGATGAGGCGTTATCATACCTTAAACCCAAGTCTGAAACGAGTACAGAAAGGAAACGATATGGCAATTTTGATTACCGGGGCATCGGCAGGATTCGGCGCGGCAATGTGCCGCACCTTTGTTGCGGCAGGCTATCATGTCATTGGCGCGGCACGGCGCGAAGACAAATTGCAGCAGTTGGCAGAGGAATTGGGCGAGCAGTTTTACCCTTTGGAAATGGATGTTTCGCGCACTGAGTCGATTCAAAACGCTTTGAACAGCCTGCCCGAGCATTTGTCGGAAATCGATTGCCTGATCAACAACGCCGGTTTGGCTTTAGGTTTGGATTCTGCCGATAAAGCCGATTTTGGCGATTGGGAAACCATGATTCAAACCAATATCATCGGCCTGACTTTTCTGACCCGCCAGATTTTGCCGCAAATGGTGGCGCGCAAACAGGGCTACATCATCAATTTGGGTTCGATTGCCGGCAGTTATGCTTATTCCGGCAGTAATGTCTATGGTGCGACCAAAGCTTTTGTGCGCCAATTCAGTATGAACCTGCGCGCTGAATTGGCAGATAAAAATATCCGCATTACCAATATCGAACCGGGTTTATGCGGCGATACCGAGTTTTCCAACGTCCGTTTCAAAGGCGACGATCAGCGTGCGGCCGAGGTTTATGAGAATGTCGAGTTTATCCAGCCGCAAGATATTGCCGATACCGCTTTATGGCTCTATCAGCGTCCGGCGCGGATGAACGTCAATTCCATCGAAATCATGCCGGTTGCCCAGACCTTTGCAGGCATGAAAGTTTACCGAGATGAGCCTGCTCCGGTGAAGGAAGAAACGTTTGAAAAACAAAGCATGTCTTTGTTTGGAAAAATTAAATCTTGGTTTAAGTAATCGGCATCAGGCCGTCTGAAGGTTTCAGACGGCCTCTTTGTTATCTGAAATTGAACAAACACGTTATAATGTAATTTTTTATTAACAAGGCCGTCTGAAAGGCTGTTTCAGTTATGAACGCAATCAAACAAAAAATCTTAGAACAAGCGCAGCGCGATGGCGTGCAGGTAACCGCATTGCGCGAGCAAGTGCTTGATATTGTTTTGAAACAAAGCGGCGTGATTAAAGCCTACAACGTTCTGTCGCAGATGCAGCAGCAAAGCGAGGGCGTGGTTGCGCCGCCGACGGCCTACCGCGCCCTTGATTTTTGGGCGGAGCAGGGCGTTTTGCACAAAGTGGCGGCGGTCAACGGCTATATTTTGTGCAGCCACGCACAGCATGAGTGCAACGACCATTGCCATGACCACGAAGAAGCCGAAGCGCACCACAGCGCGTTTATTTTGGTTTGTACCGAATGCGGTACGGCGGATGAGCAGACACTGAGCCAAGAATGGGCGGCATTGCGTGCAGGCGTGGCCGAAACCGGTTTCTCATTAAAAGAAGAACATGTTGTTTTAACAGGAATTTGTAAAAAATGTCAGAAGTAAAAAAGACTAAAGTCCACTTGATTTCAGGCTTCCTCGGAACAGGAAAAACTACTGCACTTAAAAGTCTGATGGCGCAAAAAGACCCGAATGAAAAATGGGTCATCATCGTCAACGAATTTGGCGAAATCGGCATTGACGGCGCGGTATTGAGCGACAACGGCATCCCCGTGGCAGAAATCGCCGGCGGCTGTTTGTGTTGCACCGCAGGCCCGCAAATGGGCGTAACCGTACAGAAAATGCTGCGCGATGCCAAACCCGACCGCCTGATGATTGAGGCAAGCGGACTGGCGCACGCCGCCAGCGTCATCGACGAATTGAAAGCCAAACCGCTGGACAGCCTTTTGGAAATCGGCGCTGTCTTTACCGTTGTCGATCCGCGCCAATTCATTAATCCCGATTACGCGCAACAAGCCTTGTATAAAGACCAGATCGGCATTTGCGACGTATTGGTCGCCAGCAAAACCGACTTGTGCACGCCAGAGCAGCTGGCCGAGTTTCACGATAAAGCGTCCAAGCTGTTCCCGCCTAAAGCCAAAGTGGTTGAAGTTCAAAATGCGCAACTCGACATCCAATGGCTTGATATTCCCGTTGTCGAAAAATCGCGCTACCGCCTCAAAGCCCTGCCGGACAACACCATGGGCTTCCAGTCCCAAGGTTTCACTTTCCCTGCCGGGCGTGATTTCGACGGCGAAAAGCTGACCGATTTCTTCAACGACCTGCCCAAATTTACAGACGGCCTCGTGCGCGCCAAAGGCGTGTTCCAAGTGCTCGGCACATGGGTGTGGCTGAACTGGGTGGACGGTCAATGGGGCGCAAACCAAGTTTCATGGCGGCGCGACTCGCGCTTTGAGCTGATTGCCAAATCGTTTGACGCGGATTTGATTGAGAAGAAACTGCAAGAGGCTTTGGAGAAATAAGGAAGGTCGTCTGAAAGTTTGCCGCAGCAATTTTCAGACGACCTAAGCGATAGTGAAGTCTATTGTTTCAATTGTCAGAAGAATATAAAGCAACTGTGTAGCGTGGGCTTTGCCCGCGAATAAATTAAATAAATATTGCAGGAAAGAAGAAAATGGCAAAGTTTTTAAATACCAGCGGTACAACGTATTACTTGGAAGAATTAATAAAAAATGCACAGGAACGGCTTTATTTGATTAGCCCTTATCTAAAATTAAACGATAGGGTAAAAGAGCTTTTAGAAGACAAAGACCGCATGAAAATCGATGTGCGGATTGTATATGGTAAAAGTGAATTGCAGCCTTCAGAGGCAGCTTGGTTGAAAAATTTAAATTATGTTCGTACGAGTTATTGTCCGAATCTTCATGCAAAATGTTACGTCAGCGAAGATGCTTGCATTATTACAAGCCTGAATTTATATGAATTCAGCCAAGTAAATAATAATGAAATGGGTATCTTGCTGAAGCGTAGTGAAGATGGAGAAGTCTATCAAGATGCTTATAGCGAAGCGCAGCGTATTATCCGTATTAGCGATGAAGTTAAAATTTCAGTTGACGTAGTAGAAAAAGAGCAAGTTTCGCAGAAAAATCAGAATATAGAAATTGCTAAAAAATACGATACGTTGACTGTCGCTAAGCTGGCAGAAAAATGGGGCGTAACAACGGAAGAATGCAATGCGAAACTGTGTCATGCAGGCTTGCAGGAAATAGACGGTAAGTTCTACCGTTTGACAGATACAGGCAAGAAAGCCGGTGGGCTTATCAAAAAAGGACGTTACGGATATTTTATTGTGTGGCCGGATAGTTTGACATTGGAAATGATTGAAGCGGCTGGCAATAATCAGAAAGATTTGCTGGATAGGTTTATTAGTTGGCTTATCAGTTAATTTTTTATAAGTATTAAAAGTATAGGTCGTCTGAAAGCAATCCGTACTTTTCAGACAACCTTAAAACCCAAATAGAGGAACACTTAACCATGTGGCGTTATATCTTTCATCGTATGCTCCTTTTGATTCCCACGTTGTTGGGGATTTTGGCGATTACCTTCGCCGTGATTCAGTTTGTTCCCGGCGGTCCGGTGGAGCAGATGGTTCAGCAGCTGACGCAGGGTGCGGTTGGCGGTGAAACAGCAGGACACAGCATGCCCGGAACTTTGGCTAAAAACGGCAACCGCATCAGTGCGGAAGATTTGGCCGCGCTGAATGCTTTGTACGGTTTCGACAAGCCGCCTGTGACGCGTTTTGTCGATATGGTATGGAAATTCGCCCGTTTCGATTTGGGCGAGAGCTTTTTCCACCACCAAACCGTATTTGAGCTGGTGAAAGAGAAAATGCCAGTATCGATGAGTTTGGGTTTGTGGACGTTTTTCCTAACTTATTTGATATGTATTCCGTTGGGTATTGCCAAGGCGGTCAGGGATGGCAGCCGATTCGATACGATTACGGGCATGGTGATTTTGGTCGGCTATACCGTACCGCCGTTTGTATTGGGTTTGGTATTGCTGGTGTTATTTGGCGGTGGCAGCTTTTTTGCTTGGTTCCCACAGGGCGGCTTGGTCGGCGATGATTTTGATACGCTCTCTTGGGCAGGTAAAGTCAAAGATTATTTGTGGCATATGGCTTTGCCGATTACCGCTTCGGTGGCAGGTAACTTGGCGGTGATGACCGTATTGACGAAAAACGTGTTTCTTGAAGAAATCCGCCGTCAATATGTTTATACCGCGCGAGCCAAGGGCTTGCCTGAGAAGCAGATTTTGTGGAAGCATATTTTCCGTAACGCCATGATTCCTCTGATTACCGGTTTCCCGGCCGCATTTATCGGCGCATTCTTTACCGGAAGCCTGTTGATTGAAACGTTGTTCTCGCTGGACGGGTTGGGTTTGCTGTCTTACGAGGCAGTAATGAAACGCGATTATCCTGTCGTAATGGGTACGCTGTATGTGTTCACGCTGATGGGGTTGTTGGCTAAATTAGTGTCGGATATTTCTTATTCATGGGTCGATCCGCGCATTCACTTTGGCGGACAGAAATAAGGCCGTCTGAAAATATCTTCAATCCATTATTAAAGAATGTTTCGAACCATGAAAAAGAAAAAATCTACTTCAAACCCTACTTGGCAAGCCTTTAAGCAACATAAGCGCGGTTGGTTGGCTTTGCGGATTTTGGCCGTTTTGTTTGTCGTCACTTTGTTTGCGCCTTTGTGGAGCAACGACAAACCTTTGTGGATACGCTATCAGGGCGAGTATTTCTTCCCCTTGGTAAACGAATACAACGAAACCGCATTTGGCGGCGATTTCGATACGCCTGCGGATTATCTGGATCCGCTTATCCGCCACAACATCACTTCAGACGGCAATTTTGCCCTTTACCTGCCCAATCCTTACGATGCCGATACCTTGAACGATTTTGATACGGCACCCGATCCGGCCAAACCGTCCGAACGGCATATCTTGGGAACGGATGACCGCGGCCGCGACCTGTTGGCGCGCTTGGTTTACGGTTTTCGCGATTCGCTATTGTTTGCCTTGGTGTTGACCGTGGTGACTACCGTAATCGGCGTGGTTGCAGGCGCGGTGCAGGGTTATTTCGGCGGCAAAACCGACCTTCTGATGCAGCGTTTTATCGAGGTTTGGGGCGGTATGCCGGAGTTGTACCTCTTGATTATCCTGTCTTCGTTCTTTAATCCGGGACTGTTGATTTTGCTGGTGTTGCTGTCGCTTTTCGGCTGGATGGGCTTGTCCGACTATGTCCGCGCCGAGTTTTTGAAAAACCGTCAGACAGATTACGTTTTGGCGGCGCGCGCGATGGGCGTGGGCAACCGTGAAATCATGTGGCGCCATATCCTGCCCAACAGCTTAACGCCGGTATTGGCCTTTCTGCCTTTCCGTATTTCCGGTGCGGTACTCGCTCTGACCAGTTTGGACTTCTTGGGCTTGGGCGTACCTGCTTCACAGGCAAGTTTGGGCGAGTTACTGGCGCAAGGCAAAGACAACTTGGACGCGTGGTGGATCGGCCTGTCTGCCGTTGCCACGCTGACGGTGATGCTGCTTTTGCTGGTCATGATTGGCGAAGGTTTGCGTCAGGCATTTGACGTACGCGCACGCAGTTAATTGCTTTTCTAAAGCGTGAAGAGGGTGGGCGGAAAAGCTTATCCTGCATTCTCAGGGCCGTCTGAAAAGTTTCAGACGGCCTCATCCATTCGTTTGAATCATTAAAAACCATGAATCAAGAAATCACATTTCTTACTCTTTTTCTGCTCGGCTTTTTTGGCGGAACGCATTGTGTCGGCATGTGCGGCGGATTGAGTAGCGCATTTGCTTTGCAGCTGCCGCCCCATTTAAACCGAATCGGGCTGATTGTATTGTTGAACTTGGGGCGCATCAGCAGTTATGTCGTCATTGGCCTATTGGTCGGTTTGGTCGGGCAGGTCGGCATTTCCTTAGACAATACGCGCGCGGTTCAAAACGGTTTGTATATTGCCGCCAATATCTTGCTACTTTTGCTCGGTCTCTATCTTGCCGGTATTTCAACTGCTGCAACCAAAATCGAAGGCATCGGCAAACCGATATGGAAACGCCTAAATCCTTTGCTGAACAAATTGCTGCCGATTAAATCAGTGCCTGCCTGTTTCGGCGTGGGCGTGCTTTGGGGCTGGCTGCCTTGCGGTTTGGTGTACAGCGCGTCTTTGTATGCTTTGGGCAGCGGCAATGCTTTGCACGGCGGGCTGTATATGCTGGCGTTTGCATTGGGGACCTTGCCGAACTTGCTTGCGATGGGCATATTTGCCGCGCAGTTGAAAACCTTTCTGCAAAAACGCATGGTTCGTTTGTGCGCCGGATTGTTGGTGGCAGGATGGGCGATATGGCGCTTGGCCGTATTTGCAATGGGGCAAATCGGGTAAGGTAAAGGGGATTTATTTAGTTTGTTGTTTTGCAATTTAAAAGGCCGTCTGAAAGATTTTCAGACGGCCTTTTTCACAAGAAAAATTAATGTATCAAATTCCAAGCCATCTTGGCGGCAATCAGCAGCAACATGATGCCGAAGGCGATTTTGAGTTTTCGGGCGGGGAGCTTGTGCGCCGTTTTAACGCCGAGCGGAGCAAAGAGGATGGTGGCAATGCTCAAAATGGCTACGGCCGGAAGATAGATAAAGCCTGCCGCGCCTTCAGGCAGGTTGGCAATAGGCAAACCGTTGGCAAAATAGCCGATGGTGCCGGTAATTGCAATCGGCCATGCTAAACCTGAAGATGTGCCGATGGCGCGGTGTGCCGGAAAGTTGCAATACAGTAGAAATGGAACGGATAGCGAACCGCCGCCGATACCGACCCAGCTCGAAGCAGCCCCAAAAAGCGTGCCGACGGCTGTCAGGCCGGGGAGTTCAGGCAGGGTGCGTGAAGGTTTGGGTTTGGAATCGCGTAGGGTTTTGACTGCGATAAAGGCAAGAAATGCAATAAAGAAAACCTGCAAAGCCAGCGTCGGCATATATTTTGCCGACACCGCGCCGAGGAGTACGCCGAGTATCATGCCCGGCGTCATCCGGCGGACGGTCGCCCAATCGATGGCGTGTTTTTTATGTTGGGCGTACATACTGGAGAAGGTGGTAAACACCATGACGGCAAAGGAAGTGCCGATGGCAAGATGCTGGGCATAGGGGTGGCCGCCTATGCCTTGCAGTTGCAACGCCCATAAGACAACAGGAACAATCAACGTGCCGCCGCCTACGCCGAACAGTCCGGCAATAAAGCCCGCCGCGCTGCCGACGGTGAGCAGGGCAAGGATGATGTCCCAAGACCACATTTCAGACGGCCTTGTCGTGTTTATGAGTTTTGTGGCGTTTTTTAAACCAACGGATTGCTGCCATCACATAACCGGACAGGCTGTAACCGAGGAAGAATAAGAAGAGGACGAGCGAAGGCTTCCAGTTGATGAGCAGCAATACCAACACGGCAAGCACCATGCCCATAAACGGCACTTGGCGGCGGATGTTGATTTCTTTGAAGCTCCAAAACGGAATCTGCACAATCATGGAAATACCGGCAAACAGGGTGATACCCAATGCCCACCAATGCACGCCGGGGAAGCGTTCAAAGCTGTGGTTAACCCAAATCAGGCCGACAATCAACGCTGCGGCGGTCGGGCTTGGAACGCCGATAAACCAGCGTTTATCGACTTTGCCGATAAGCGTGTTGAACAGCGCCAAACGCAGGGCGGCGCAGGCGCAGTAGATAAAGGCGACGGAATAACCGATTTTGCCAAACTGCCAAAGTTGCCATTTGTAGGCAATCAGGGCAGGAGCCACGCCGAAGCTGACCATATCGGCAAGACTGTCGAGCTGTTCGCCAAACGCGCTCTGGCTGTTGGTCAAACGGGCAACGCGTCCGTCCATGCCGTCGAGCAGCATGGAAAGGAAAACTGCAATCGCCGCCGTTTCATAACGTCCGTGCATGGACTGGGTAATGGCGAAGAACGCGCAAAACAGTGCGGCGATGGTAAAGGAATTGGGCAGCAGGTAAATGCTGTTTTTGCGGATGGAGTTGCGTGGTGGAATCGGATTTTCTGTATTTTGTGCGTTGTCCATAATGTTTCCGTATATGCTGCGTGTGCAGATAAGGCATTATACCGCATTGGTTGGTTAAGGATTTTTAAAAGGCAGACATAGTTTCACTTCAATCGCATAAAGCTTCAGACGGCCTTTATTTTGTCAGTCAAACAACTCGCCCTGCGCCTGCTCTTTGGTTACGCGTACGTCGGTTTCGCCGTCGGCAAAAGTGATGTGCAGTTTCTGTCCTTGTTTCAACATATCGGCATTGCGGATGACTTGTCCGCGAGTGTTTTTGACGACCGAAAAGCCGCGCTCCAGAATATGCTGCGGCGATACGGCTTCGAGCAATGCGGCTTGGGCGGTCAGGCTTTGACGGCGGTGGGTAAGCAGCTGGCGGAAGGAATGCGACAAGGTCGTCTGAAAGCGGTCGATATTTTGTGTGTAACCAGAAACATCAGGTCGGCAATGTTTCAGGGTTTGGGTTTGGCGTTCAAAACGGGCGGTATGGGTGCGGAGGTTTTGCGTCATCGAGTAAGACAGCATTTGCGCCAGCTTGCTGATTGAGGCACGCTGCTCGTCAAGTTTTTGGCGCGGATGACGGATTTGCCGCGCCAGCCAGTCGAGTTTTTGGCTGGCATCGAAATAGCGTTGTTCCAAAACGGTTTTCAGACGGCCTTGCGCTTGGGCGAGGCGATGTAGTGATTCTTGGCGGTTGGGGCTGACCAGTTCCGCCGCGCCGGTCGGCGTGGGCGCGCGCACGTCGGCGACAAAATCGGCGAGTGTGAAATCGGTTTCGTGTCCTACGCCGCTGACGACGGGAATTGAGCAGGCTTCGATGGCGCGTACGACCGGCTCTTCATTAAACGCCCACAAGTCTTCAATGCTGCCGCCGCCGCGACAGACAATCAACACATCGCACTCGGCGCGTTGCGAAGCGGTTTTAATCGCTTGGGCAATTTGCAACTCGCTGCCTGTGCCTTGAACGGACGTTGGATAAACGATAACGGGGATTTCGGGTGCGCGGCGGTTTAAGGTGGTCACGACATCGCGCAAAGCCGCCGCCGCCAGACTGGTGACGATGCCGATACATTGCGGACGGGCAGGCAACGGTTTTTTGCGTTCCGCTGAAAACGCGCCTTCCGCCTGCAACTGTGCCTTCAATCGTTCATAGGCTTCGTAAAGCTGCCCCAAACCTTTGAGCCGCACCTCATTTACGGTAATTTGAAATTCACCCCGCGCTTCATAAATACTGATTTTTCCGGATACTTCGATATGGTCGCCTTCTTTCAAAGGCTTTGCCAAACGCATGGCCGCACCCCTAAACATCGCGCAACGTACCTGAGCGCGGCTGTCTTTGAGCGAGAAATAATAATGTCCGCTGGCGGCACGGGTCAGGTTGGATACTTCGCCGGCAATCCATAAGCCTGCAAGATGGTCTTCCAGCAAGGCTTTGGCAAGGGCGTTGAGCTCGGATACGGAAATGGAGGAGGGCGCGAAAAGTTCGGACATTGTGAAACGGGAAAAATTTTTGAAAGCTGAATTATAAGGGTTTTAGAGCCATTCGTTGTATTCGTTTTCATGAAACTTGCGCCCTTTGTTTTAATATTATCAAAGCCGCATGTTCAGACGGCCTTGTCTGGGCGGGCTTGTGTTATATTATCGTTTGATTTTCGCCTCAAAAGCCGTGCGTATGCCCAAACTCCACCAAATTATCGAACGCCATTGGCAATCCCCCAATCCGTTTTTGTCTTTGCTGTTAAAACCATTGTCCAAGCTGTTTGCCAAAATTGCGGTGAAACGGCGCGATGATTTTGTTTCAGGCCGTCTGAAAAGCGAAAAATTACCTGTGCCTGTGGTGGTGGTCGGCAATATCCATGCAGGCGGAACAGGGAAAACGCCGATAGTCGCCGCGCTGGTGTCGGGTTTGCAGGAAAAGGGCGTTAAGGTCGGCATCATCAGCCGAGGTTACGGGCGCAAGAGCAAGGCGGTTCATGTATTGAATACAGCCAGCAGTGCGGCAGATGCAGGCGACGAGCCTTTATTGCTGTTTCGTCAAACCGGTGCGCTGACGGCGGTAGGCAGTAGCCGTGCAGACGCAGGCAGGGCATTGCTTGCGGCGCATCCTGAGCTTGAATTGATTGTGGCCGACGACGGCTTGCAACATTATGCCTTGCAACGCGATATGGAAATTGCCGTATTTCCAGTGGCAGATACTGGTCGCACCAATTTGGATTTACTGCCCAACGGCAGCCTGCGCGAACCTTTGTCTCGATTGGCTTCCGTTGATGCGGTCGTCGTCAGCGGGGGGCAAGCAGATATGGCATTCAGGCCGTCTGAAAATATGTTTGCCAGCCATATTGAAACAGGGCAGATTTACCGTTTGAACAGGCCGTCTGAAAAATTGGATTTGGCGGGCTTAGGAAATCAAATCGTCGCCGCCGTCGCCGGTATCGCTAAGCCGGAGCGTTTTTTCAATACGTTGCAAAGCATGAATATTGCTTTGAAACAAACCGTTGCCTTGCCTGATCATGCAGATATTACGGCAGCGGATTTGCCGGACGCAGATGTGGTGATTATGACGGAAAAGGATGCGGTCAAATTTTCAGACGGCCACGGCCTGAATCATGTGTGGGTCTTGCCTGTTTATGCGATAATTGAGCCGGACTTGGCGGCGTTTGTATCCGCGAATGTTTCAATCTAAATGCTGATAGATGTTTCACAGATGTTTTAAAGATGATCTTCAAACTACGCGATAGGAGTAAATCATGAAGTTAAAATATTTGTTGGTCGCTTGCGCAGCTTTATTTGTATCCACTCAAAGCCTGGCTGCTAAACTAAGTGATGAATCTGCAATGAAATGGTTGGAGATTCAAGGGATAAGCAATAATTATAGCGAGAAAGTACAACGTTCTTTGGAGATGGTGAATAAAGAGGACAATGAGCGCTTGTTAACGATGACGCCCAAAGCTCAAAAAGCGCAGATGAAGGCGGTCATCAGTCGTTATATGAAAAACATGCAAGACGATTTGAGCCGCCCTGAGTTGAAAAAACAATGGTTGGATGAAGAAAAGCGTGCCGTACAGAAAGTATTTACACAAGAAGAAGTGGATGTAACCAACCGTTTTTTCTCTTCGGCTCAGGGAAAAAATATTTTGAAAAAGATAAGAAGTTTACAACAGCATGGTGGAAATCTTGAGGATATGTTGAGCCAATCGGATATAGAAAAGATGGCTGAAGCATTTGGGCATGGTGCCGGTAAGTCTGCGCTCGAAAAAGTCAAACATTTCGATAAGCTGAGTGATGAGATTATCCACAAAACCATGAGTCAAAACTACCTCAATGCAAGCGATAAATATACGCCTGCTTTTGAGGCACAAACGCGCGATATTTTGTGTAAGGGCAATAAACATTCTTCGGAATGTGCCAAATAATTTTCCGACTATCTGAAAATATTTTTTTATTGAAAAGGAGAAAAAATGAAACTGAAAACCTTGTTATTGCCCTTCGCCGCGCTGGCATTGTGTGCCAACGCATTTGCCGCCGCACCTAGCAATGAGTCGCTGGAGCGTTGGCTGGATACTCAGAATTTTGACCGGGATATAGAAAAAAATATGATTGAGGGCTTTAATGCCGGATTTAAACCGTATGCGGACAAAGCCCTTGCCGAAATGCCGGAAGAGAAAAAAGATCAGGCGGCAAAAGCCTTTAACCGCTATCGTGAGAATGTTTTGAAAGATTTGATTACGCCCGAAGTGAAACAGGCTGTCCGCAATACTTTATTGAAGAATGCCCGTGAGATATACACGCAAGAAGAAATTGACGGCATGATTGCCTTTTACGGTTCGCCCGTCGGTCAGGCCGTCGTTGCCAAAAATCCACGCTTAATCAAGAAATCGATGAGTGAAATAGCGGTATCTTGGAATGCATTGTCAGAGAAAATCGCGCAAAATCATCTGCCCGAGTTTAAGGAAGAGTTGCGGCGCATCATCTGCGGCGGTAAAAATCCCGATGCAGGCTGCAAGCAAGCCGGACAGGTTGGGAAAAGGCATCAGAAATAAATGATAGCCGTCTGAAATATTGCAGAGGGCATTCGATTGATTAAACCATCAAACCCGAAAGAAACCCCATGGAAAAAAAATTCTTAGACATCCTCGTCTGCCCCGTTACCAAAGGCAGGCTGGAATATCATCAGGACAAACAGGAATTGTGGAGCCGTCAAGCCAAGCTGGCGTATCCGATTAAAGACGGCATTCCCTATATGCTGGAAAACGAAGCGCGAGCATTGAGCGAAGAGGAACTCAAAGCATGACTGAATTTGTCGTATTGATTCCGGCGCGGCTGGATTCATCGCGTCTGCCCGGAAAAGCCTTGGCGGATATTCACGGCAAACCGATGGTCGTGCGCGTTGCCGAACAGGCGGCGAAAAGTAAGGCCGCGCGTGTTGTCGTTGCCACCGACCATCCCGATATTCAGACGGCCTGTCAGGCGCATGGTGTCGAAGTAGTCATGACTTCCAATCAACACGAAAGCGGAACAACGCGCCTTGCCGAAGCGGCCAATACGCTGAAACTGCCGCAGCACCTGATTGTTGTGAACGTACAAGGCGACGAGCCTTTAATCGATCCCGAGCTCATCAACCGTACAGCCGAAGTTTTGGTTGAAAACAATGTGCAAATGGCGACTGCCGCCCACGAATTGCACGATTTTGACGAGTTTATGAATCCTAACGTCGTCAAAGTCGTCCTCGATAAAAACCGCAACGCCATCTATTTCAGCCGCGCCCCGATTCCTTATCCGCGCGATGTGATGCGTGCCAAAAAACGCGAATTGCCTTCCGAAACAGCCGTTTTGCGCCACATCGGCATTTATGCCTATCGTGCAGGCTTCCTGCAACGCTATTCGGAAATGGATGTTTCTCCTTTGGAAACCATCGAATCGTTGGAACAGTTGCGCGTCCTATGGCACGGTTATCCGATTGCTGTTGAAATCACCCAAGAAGCGCCTGCTGCCGGTGTGGATACGCAGGAAGATTTGGACAGAGTGCGTGTTGCATTTAAAGCTTAAGGCCGTCTGAAAGGAAAAGATATGAATGATTTCCGCCATTTGAGCCGTGAAGAACAAAAATTGCTTGCCGATGTGGCGAAGCTGGTAAGAGAAGATGAGCAAGAATTCAACTATGATATGTTGAAAATAGAAGCGCCGGAGCAGGCCAGCGGCGAGTTTTGGTTCCGCATGGCAGAAATGCTCAGCACTTTGCCGCCCAACCAGTCGTTGGACTTGCGTATGAACGGCGGACGCTTGACCGTTGCCGTATCAATTTTGTCAGTATTGCTGCAAGATAATCCCGATATTCCGCAGCTTTGGGCACAAAAAATCATTGCGCTCAACTATTTGGCTCATGGTCATCAAACCCGTGCAATCGGTCTGGCGCAGCAGCCTGACAAAGCGGCCGAAGCCAATGAGGAAGAATATTTGGCGAAAGCCTTATCGCAAAACTTGCTTTCCACTTTGAAAGACGCGATAGAGCGATTCCCCGAAGACTCATGGTTTATCGAAATGCGCGACGATGCATGGAAGCATTTCGGCCCGAAAGAGGCCGTCTGAAGTTTTGAACGATAAACACAAGCCGTGTAAAATTATCTGAACATTAAATCCGTCAACCAAAAGGACTCATCATGAAAGTATTATTGTTGGGCGCACCAGGCGCCGGCAAAGGCACACAGGCTCAATTCATCACTGCTGCATTCGGCATTCCTCAAATCTCTACCGGCGACATGCTCCGCGCTGCCATCAAAGCAGGCACTCCGCTGGGTTTGGAAGCAAAAAAAATCATTGATGAAGGAGGTTTGGTACGCGACGACATCATTATCGGCATGGTCAAAGAGCGTATTGCCCAAGACGACTGCAAAAACGGTTTCCTGTTTGACGGTTTTCCACGCACATTGGCACAAGCCGAAGCGATGGTTGAAGCAGGCGTGGATTTGGACGCGGTTGTTGAAATCGACGTACCCGACAGTGTGATTGTCGACCGCATGAGCGGCCGCCGCGTGCATTTGGCTTCCGGCCGTACTTACCACGTTACCTACAATCCGCCTAAAGTCGAAGGCAAAGACGACGTAACCGGCGAAGATTTGATTCAACGCGACGACGACAAAGAAGAAACCGTGAAAAAACGCCTTGCCGTTTACCACGAGCAAACCGAAGTTTTGGTTGATTTCTACAGCAAACTGGAAGGCGAACACGCGCCTAAATACATCAAAGTTGACGGCACTCAGCCGGTAGAAGCCGTGAAAGCCGAAGTATTGAAAGGTTTGGGCAAATAAGTTTTGCCAAAGTAAAATCATAAGGCCGTCTGAAAAAATATTTTCAGACGGCCTTTTCATATTATTGTATGAGGATCAACTGAATTTTTGTTCTAGTTCTTTTGCTAGAGTCCATCCTGCTGCTTCAAGTAATGCAACAGAAATAGTTGGTGCAACAACGCTGCCTAAGCCTGGAATTAATTTTGAAAGTTCTTTTGCTATTGTTTTTATGGGTTGTTTTAACATGGTATTTTTAATTGCAGCAATAGCCATTGCCTTGGCAGCTGCTTCGGTCATATTGCCACCAAAAACAGCACAAAGACTTGTGCACATGGTAGTCATTGTAACCATATCTGTAGCGATACCCAGTCCTGGTACTGGTATGGCGTTGCCTGCGGCAGCAGCAATTGCATGAGAATGAATAATTTTATGGCATTTTGATTCTTGGTCTGGTGTCATGGTTTTCTCACAATAGGTAAAGTATAAAATCATTAAATACTACGTTATTCGTAGTAAATAATCAAGAGAAATATACGAAATTCGTAACTTTGATTTTTAGGATAGAAGTTATGAATTTACAAGAAATTTTTACAAGGCGATTTAAGGAAGCAAGAAAAGCAAAAAATTTGACGCAGGAGAAGCTGGGACTGGCGATAGGATTAGATGAGTTTGTGGCAAGTACGCGTATTAATCGTTATGAGAAAGGAAATCATCAGCCTGATTTGAATACTTTGCAGAAAATTGCTGAAGTATTGGAAGTTCCACCAGCCTTTTTTTTCAGCGATGATGAATTTTCTGTAAAAATTTTAGATTTATATAAGAATAATTAAGGTATGTTGTGATGAGGCCGTCTGAAAAAATACTTTCAGACGGCCTTTCGTGTACAAAAGCTGTTAAAATCGAAGCTATAACCGTTTATCCGCAGGCATCTTATGAATCCCTTAATCTCCGACTTCCAAATCCAGCAACAACGTACTCCCGTTATCGTCGCCCTTGATTTTGCCAACGAAAAAGACACACTCGGATTTGTCCGTAATCTTGACCCGACATTGTGTCAAATCAAAATCGGCAAAGAGCTGTTTACCGCGACCGGTCGCAGTTTGGCAGAAAGCTTAATTAATCAAGGTTTCAAACTTTTCCTCGATTTGAAATACCACGATATTCCCCATACCGTTGCGCAGGCATGCAAAGTTGCCGCCGATATGGGCGTTTGGATGGTCGATATGCACGCATCGGGCGGCCGCCGCATGATGGAAGCCGCAGCAGAAGCCGTTGCCGGATACGGCACGAAGCCACTCTTAATCGGTGTAACCGTGTTGACCAGCATGGAACAAAGCGATTTGGCGGAAATCGGTTTGAACATCGCCCCTGAAGAACAAGTCATCCGCTTGGCGAAACTGGCGCAAAGTTCAGGCTTGGACGGCGTGGTATGTTCCGCTCAAGAAGCCGCGCCGCTGCGTTGCGAATTGGGACAGGATTTTGTCTTGGTCACACCGGGCATCCGTTTGGACGTTGCCGGCAATAACGACGACCAACGCCGTATTATGACACCAGCCGAAGCATTGGCTGCCGGTTCAACCTATTTGGTAATGGGTCGCCCGGTAACCAAAGCTGCCGATCCGGTAGCGGTATTGCGTGAAGTCAATCGAGTAGCCAACGCTTAAGGCCGTTTGAAGTATGAAGGCGATTATAATTGGTGCCACAGGAGCGACAGGGAAATCTTTGTTGCCTCTGCTTGCAGCCAGTTCAGAGGTTGAGTCTATCGACTGTTTTGGTCGCAGACATCCTGAATTTACCCACCAAAAGCTAAATAGCCATCAGATTGATTTTTCTCATCCTGATAATTGGTGCGAAGAAGTGCAGGGCGATGTATTGTTTGCCTGCTTGGGGACAACTCTGAAAGCGGCTGGCAGTAAAGAAGCGCAATGGGCAATCGATTATGAGGCAAATCTTGAATTTGCTAAAGCCGCACGAGAAAACGGCGTGAATACCTTGGTTTTGATTTCCGCTTCCGGTGCAAATTCTGCTGCGCGCCTGTTTTATCAACGGATGAAGGGCAAATTAGAACAAGCAATTATCGCTTTGAATTTTCTGCATCTTATGATTTTCCGCCCGCCCTTATTGATTCGTCCGAATAGCGATCGATTGGGTGAAAAAATTGCCGAACGGATTTTGCATGGATTTAACCGTATCGGCCTGATGAAAAGCCAACGTCCGCTTGCTGTCAAAAAATTGGCGCAAGCCATGCTGAAAGCAGCGTTGTTGTCATCTCATGAACAGGCGTCGTACTCGAAAAACCATATGCAGGTATATGAGCCTCAAGATATTTTTAGGCTGTTAGATCAATAAACTGATAACAAGCCTTACACAGAGATTTTAATGGAGCCAGTATGGTAACCAAGTTCCAACAAGAAACCCTCAAATCCCGTTTTGCACAAGCCAAAGTCCTTGTTGTCGGCGATGTGATGCTCGACCGCTATTGGTTTGGCGATGTGTCCCGTATTTCTCCTGAAGCCCCAGTGCCGGTGGCGAAAATCGCCCGTATTGACCAGCGGGCAGGCGGGGCGGCGAACGTTGCGCGCAATATCGCCTCATTGGGCGGTAAAGTAGGGCTGTTGTCCGTGACCGGCGATGATGAAGCTGCTGATGCGTTGGACGCATTGATGGTACAAGACGGCGTTTCTTCCTATCTGATGCGCGATAAGCAAATTGCGACCACTGTCAAATTGCGCGTTGTTGCCCGCAACCAGCAGCTTATCCGACTTGACTTTGAAGAATCACCTCATCGTGAGGTGTTGGAACAAATCAAACATCAATATCGAGAAGTGTTGCCTGAATACGATGCCATTATTTTTTCAGATTACGGCAAGGGCGGTTTGTCGCATATTTCCGATATGATCGATTGGGCGAAACAGGCCGGTAAACCCGTTTTAATCGATCCGAAAGGCGATGATTACGAAAAATACGCCGGCGCTACGCTGATTACGCCTAACCGTGCAGAATTGAAAGAAGTGGTGGGCAGCTGGAAAAATGAAAACGATTTGACCGAAAAAGCCCAAAACCTGCGCCGTCATCTCGACTTGACCGCGATTTTGTTGACTCGAAGCGAAGAGGGTATGACCCTGTTCAATGAGGGCGAGCCGATTTATCAGCCTACACGAGCGCAAGAAGTCTATGATGTATCCGGTGCGGGAGATACCGTTATTGCCGGAGTGGGCTTGGGTTTGGCTGCTGGTTATACCATGCCCGAAGCCATGCACCTTGCCAATACTGCGGCAGGGGTTGTCGTGGCGAAACTTGGTACGGCGGTTTGCTCATTTGCAGAATTGACTAAGGCATTGGAAGAGCAATAATTGCTGTTTCAGACGGCCTTAAAATCTAAAGGCCGTCTGAAAATAGAGTTGGAAAATAATCCAGACAGCAAAGTTTTTATTTTAGACGGCATGATTTTTTCAAGGTCGTCTGAAAAATCAAAATAAAGGAAATTCATTATGACCATTATCGTAACAGGCGCGGCCGGCTTTATCGGCAGCAACATCGTCAAAGTACTTAACCAACGCGGTATTACCGACATTGTTGCCGTCGACAATCTGAGCAAAGGCGAAAAATTTAAAAACCTTGCCGAGTGTGAAATTGCCCATTATCTCGATAAACACGAATTTATCCGTCAAGTGCGCGGACATCTTCTGCCTTACGACGATATCGAAGCCGTTTTCCATCAAGGCGCATGTTCCGATACTATGAATCATGACGGCCTCTACATGATGGATAACAACTACCAATATACGCTCGATCTCTTGGACTGGTGTCAGGATGAACGTATTCCATTCCTTTATGCTTCCAGCGCCGCAGTGTATGGCAAGGGCGAAATATTCCGCGAAGAGCGCGAACTGGAAAAACCGCTCAATGTATATGGCTACTCTAAATTCTTGTTTGACCAAGTATTGCGTCGTCGTATGAAAGAAGGTCTAACAGCCCAAGTTGTCGGATTCCGCTACTTCAATGTTTACGGACAACAGGAGCAACACAAAGGCCGTATGGCATCCGTCGCCTTCCACCATTTCCACCAATACCGCGAGCATGGTTATGTTAATCTGTTTGGTGCAAATGACGGCTACGGCAATGGCGAGCAAACACGCGATTTTGTCAGCGTAGAAGACGTTGCCAAAGTTAACCTTTACTTCTTTGACCATCCCGAGCTTTCAGGCATCTTCAATCTCGGTACAGGCCGTAGCCAACAATTTAATGAACTTGCCGCCGCAACCGTCAACGCCTGCCGTGCGGCCGAAGGCAAGCCTGAAATGAGTTTGAAAGAGTTGGTTGAAGAAGAACTTATCCGTTATATCCCATTCCCAGATGCACTCAAAGGCAAATATCAGAGCTTTACTCAAGCGGATATCACCAAGCTGCGCGAAGCCGGGTATAAAGAAGAATTCTTGGATGTAAAACAAGGCGTCAGCCGTTACGTTAAATGGATGCTGGAGAACTTGGTTTAATAAATAGTACAGTAATGTTGTCTGAGAATAAAACCGACTTACCTGTTTGGGTAAGTCGGTTTTATTTTACTAAGATAGTATAACGACCTAGTGATGAGTAGTTGCAATACGGTTAATTTGCCAATCTAAAAATTGAGTATAAACACTGCCTCGTTCAATGAAAGGTATATCTTCAGCAGGTGGTTGGCTACTTTCAGCTTCTGCCGTCTGCAGTCCCTGATTGTTCCAACGATGGAACTTCTGATTGCTTAAATTATAAAAACCATGTTCGGTTATTAAAACTTCAGGATTATAACCATAGCCACACCATGAAGAATCAACAGTAGGTGCAGTTAAATTGCAACCGGTTTGATAATAAGGTGTTTCTGATAGGCTAAGATTATATAACGTTGGCAAAATGTCTTTATGTGAGCCTGCCCGCTCAGGATGATATTTTGCATTGGAGCGATAAGTAGGTGGAACATAAAGATAGAATGGTACACTGTGGCCAAGGGCAATTTCATTAGATGAAGGATAACTGATTGCGCGCATATTATGGTCTCCAGTTGCAGCAATAATAGTATCCGGTGCAATAGATTTTGTATGACTAATGAAGCGTCCAAGTTGGTCGTTACTATATCGGAATGTGTTAAAAATCTCATTCAATTCTTTTCCTGTTGCTAGACTGGAAAGTCGCTGTTTTTCTTGCTCAGTGAGATGAAAATCTTTAGCTTGGTTAGGTTTAGGTAATTGATATGGGGGGTGATTAGTTACTGATAGCATCATGATGAATACGGGAGTATTATTTTTCCTTGCTTGTTTCAACTCGTCTTCTGCATATTGGAACATAAATTCATCAGGTACTCCCCATGTGTTGGATTGGGCTTCGGGGTAGCGTGCTTTGATCGCATTTTCATCAATGATTTCATGTACGCCCAAATGACGCAGAAAACTATCAAAATCACGCCACCCCCCATTACCGGCAGTGATATACACAATACGATATCCTGCATCAAGATATGGTTTAAACATGTTTCCAGGAAAAGTTTTATTTTTAGCAGCAGATTGGCTAAGGTTAAGGCGTGGGCTACGAATAAAAAAACGGTGTAGTGAGTCGCTAGTGCCATCACCCTCAGAGATAAAACGTGAATAAACCCAATCTTCTTTCCAATGTTTATCTAATTCACCTAATAGATCTCGTTCAGGCGTATTTAGAGAAAGCAAGTGAGTGCTCATACTTTCCATAACAGCAAATACAACGTTGGGCTTATGTTGTTCAACAATCAAATTTTTATTAGTTTGTGTAAATAAGCGATTTAAATTGGCATCAGCTTTTTGATTTTGTAGACGATTCATCAGTTCAATACCATCTGAATCGGTAACCTCGATAAAATTATTACTGTTTCGATGTTCTGCAAAAGCCCAATTTAAAGAAATTAGTGCATTGGGAACTAATTTATTTATTTGCGGTAAGGTTGAAATTTGCATGGAAGTTTGACGTAAAGGGAATTTACCAAACGAACCACGTATACCAATACTTAAGATTAAGATAGGTATCATTATGATAGCAACCCAAGTTGCTTTGCTTGTAGTAGTAGCAGGAAAAGAGTATCTGTTAATTTGGGAAAAACATTTCCAAAAAAGGGTTACTGCTATGGCTAAAGCAATTAATCCCCAAATAATTGGGAAATCGGACCAAATAGTTTTGAGTACGGCTACAGTATCTTCCTCTGCAAGACCAAAAATAAAAACATCGAATTGGCGTTCGTAGACTCCATAATAAAACCAATTCCCTATAGCCAGAGCAGAAACGATAGATAACAATACTGTAGACAATAGAGCTTGAATCCGTCCATATGCTACAACAGTTTTTGAATTTAATAAGCTGAATAATCCCAGTAAAAATGGTAATGCCGTTAATACAGAAGCAGCTTTGATATCAAATAATAACCCTTTGAGCATAAGCTGGATAATATCCTCGGAATAACGACTACGGATATCATCTGATAGATAATATTGTGACATTAAACACCGTTCAATAAAAAGAATTAGAACAGTGCAAAGCCATAATGAAAAAGAATTACATAGAATTTTTTTGTAGGTAAGTAGACGAGACATTTTTTAGATATGTAATAAGTATTTAAAACGGCGTTATTTTATAACCTTTTAAGGGTTTTAAACTAGCATATAATTTTTATAGAAATCATATGATATGATGATTTGAGTTTGGAAAGGAGATAGACTGGTTTAAATGAATTTCTTGGCCTAGATAGAATAGTGGGTACTTATAACTACAAAGCTGTTAATGGGCTATCTTTTCTATTATTAGGCGTGGGTACTAGACAAAAAAATAACCGCTTAAAAGCGGTAAATGGTGCCCGGAGCCGGAATCGAACCGGCACGGCCGGTTTAGGGCCGACGGATTTTAAGTCCGTTGTGTCTACCTATTTCACCACCCGGGCGTAGACAATAAATCGAGAGATTGGAGGCGGGGGCGCGGATTTGAACCGGCCTATATAAGGGTTGCACCCCTTATAGCATAAACACTCTGCCACCCCGCCATGAAATGGATGGAGGCGAGAGTCGGAATCGAACCGGCGTAGACGGATTTGCAATCCGCTGCATAACCACTTTGCTATCTCGCCAAATAAACTACTTTGGAGTGTTTGTAGTATTGAAACTGGAGCGGGAAACGAGTCTCGAACTCGCGACCTCAACCTTGGCAAGGTTGCGCTCTACCAACTGAGCTATTCCCGCGTATTCGGATGCATGATTTAATGGAGCGGGAAACGAGTCTCGAACTCGCGAC
>NZ_KV810302.1:16014-80140 GCF_001812735.1 Neisseria sp. HMSC069H12 | reverse complement strand
GTTGCGCTCTACCAACTGAGCTATTCCCGCATATTGAAAAAGAACAATCAACAAGTAATCAAGATGGAGCGGGAAACGAGTCTCGAACTCGCGACCTCAACCTTGGCAAGGTTGCGCTCTACCAACTGAGCTATTCCCGCATTTGAGTGCATCTGAAATTAAACTGGAGCGGGAAACGAGTCTCGAACTCGCGACCTCAACCTTGGCAAGGTTGCGCTCTACCAACTGAGCTATTCCCGCTCTGATATTTGTTGCTTCGTATATCGAAGAAGACGCAATTATTATGGATTTAATCGTGTGCGTCAAGTGTTTTGTTTTTATTTTTTTAAAAATTTTATTTGAATTCTTTCCACGCCATTTTCAGGTAGTAGCACATAGACCAGATGGTTAATACGGATGCTATAAACATCAATATGTTACCAATGAGATAGAAAGGGTCGTTATATTTGTCCGTACCGATAAGCAAAAGGAAGATGGCAATCATTTGGGCAGTGGTTTTGAATTTGCCGATAGTAGCTACGGCGACGCTGCCGCGTTTGCCCATTTGTGCCATCCATTCGCGCAGGGCGGAAATGGTAATTTCTCGGCCGATAATAATCATGGCGAAGATGGCGTATGTTCTGCCAAGGCTGACGAGCAGGAGTAGGGCAACGGCAACCATGAGTTTGTCGGCAACGGGGTCAAGGAATGCGCCAAAGTCGGAGGTTTGTTTCCAGCGGCGTGCCAAAAAGCCGTCAAACCAGTCTGTAACAGCTGCGAGTGCAAAGATGATGGCGGCTGTCCAGTTGACGGTTTGTGGTTGAATCCATGTGTTCGGTAAGTAGAATAGGATGGTGAACACGGGGATTAATAGGACGCGCATCCAGGTAAGTAAAATAGGTATGTTCCAAGGCATAGTTTGGGACCTTTTGGACGATGTGTCGGATTGTCCATTATAGCTTATTTGCTCGCTGGGCTTTTTAGAGTGTTGTTTTTTTGTCGACAAGTAACGTGGGCATAGGATTTTGTTATGCGGGTTGTGAAGGAAGTCTGCTAAGGCCGTCTGAAAAATGGGTTGTTGAGGGGTGTAAATATTTTTGGGCAGGTAAGTGGCTGCAAAATAGTGAGCAACGAGGTCGGCTTGCTGCTCGATATTGAGTTGGTTGAAGTGAGGCAAAGGCATGGGATAGGCGTAAGCTGTGCGTTTCCTATATCCGCCTTTGAGCATAATGAATAAACCGGATAACCAAACTTTGTGACCGCGCTGGTGTTGCCAGACGTGTGTCAGTTCATGAATCAGCCAGATTTTGTAGGTGATGCCGGCTTGAGTGAAATCATCAGGGCAGTGTTTGCGTGGGAAATATATATTTCCATTGGGGGCGATAGCGGTATTGGGGTTGGGCAGGAGGGGGATGCCGCGATATATTTTTATGCGGTTGAAGTCTATGCCGTCGGCAAAAACCTGTTTTGCCATACGGACTTCGTTTTCGGTCAGTCTGCGCCAATTGGAAAAAATCATATTTTAAAGATGATAGAGGATATAAAGATTTTCAGGCCGTCTGAAAGGTTTCAGACGGCCTGAACATGGGATTTATTGTTCTTCTGAAGCGGCTTGTTTGCCGTTGTCGAACAATTTGTCCATAGGCGTCAGATTAACTGCGTTGCCTTGGCTGACTATCCATTTGTTTTCAACACGCCACACGCCTGAGGTATCTTCAACTCGCAAGTACCAATGGTTGGTTTGGTGGAGGGGTTTGAAGATGGCTTCGTATTCCATGCGGCCGTTTTGTGGTTCGGACGTTACGGCGCGCAGCTTGACGGTTTGGTCGTCAGCTTTGCGTGTCGGGTGCATCAGCAGCAGGTTTAATGGCTGTTTGGGATCGAATTGTCCACTGACGAATACTTTGGCTGCATTCATGTCCGGACTGATTAAAACCTGCACCTGAATCTGCCGTTTAACGGCTTCTTCATCGCGGTGAAGCTGGATTTCGATGTGTTTGCCGTCTTTATAGTAATCGTCGGAAACCAAGTCTGTCGTATGTTCTTTTGCGACGAAGAACATGGAAACGCTGGCGATAACGACAAAGATGGGACCTGCCATCAGCACCCAAGGCCAAATGTGTTTATACCAAGGCTTAGTGGGATTGGGTTGGGACACCGTTGTTATTCTCCAATAAAGGTTGCTTTTTCATTCAGGACAGTCGGTTCGGCATCAGCGGCATCGGTTTCACGATATGTGAAAGTAAATTCAATCGGCTGGCTGCCTTTTTCGGCGTACTCAGGGAGGGTGGATACTTGAACCGGAATAGTCACGGTTTCGCGTGGCGCAATTTTAATACCGTTTTCTGGTAAGCCGGTCAAGGCGATATCATCAAAACCTTTGACTGTTGCAGTAACGGTCTGTTCATGTTCACTCTTATTAATGATGCGCAGGTTGTAGGCATTTTCCAACCAGCCTTGGCTGTTTTCACGCACCATCACGCCGCGGTCTTTCAGAATATCCACTTCGATCATTTTACGGGTAGAAATGCCGGTTAAGAAAGCAATAATAACCACAAACAATACTGCACCATAACCTGCGACACGAGGGCGTTTCAGGCGTTTTTTGATGTCGCTTTCAGGGTATTCATGCTCCATTGCGCCTTCGGTAGTGTAACGGATCAGGCCGCGCGGATAACCCATTTTGTCCATGATTTCGTCACAAGCATCAACACAGGCTGCACAACCGATACATTGGTATTGCAGGCCGTCGCGGATGTCGATGCCGACGGGGCAGACTTGTACGCACATGGTGCAGTTGATACAGTCGCCCAAGCCGCTGTCTTCTTTGTTGGCGGTTTTTTTGCGTGCACCGCGAGGTTCGCCGCGTTCGGTATCGTAGGAAATAATCAGTGTGTCTTTATCAAACATCGCACTTTGGAAGCGTGCATACGGGCACATATGCAGACACACTTTTTCGCGCATGATGTGGGCAAAGAAGAAGGTCATGAATCCGTAAAACGCTGCGGCAAACATTGCACCGCCGCCTGCTGCTCCGGTGAATAAATCGGGAACAAACTGGCGGATAGGGACAAACCAGCCTGCAAAAGTGATACCTGTCCACGCACAGACAAGGAAAATCAGTAGGTATTTGGTGGCCTTAATGCGGATTTTAGTAAAGTTCCAAGGCGATTTTTCCAGTTTTAAACGTTTGTTGCGGTCGCCTTCAACTAAGTTGTCGATCCAAAGCATGATTTCGGTGTAAACCGTTTGCGGGCAAGAGTAGCCGCACCACAAACGACCGGCAATGGTTGTCCACCAAAACAGGCCGAAAGCACAGATCATTAACAGCAGGGCAAGATAAATTAAGTCGCCCATGCCCAGTGACAGGCCGAAAATGAAAAAATGACGGTCAGGGATATTAAATAAAACTGCCTGCCGGTTACTCCAGTTAAACCATGGAATTACGTAAAATACAAACTGGGTCGCCAATACGGCGGCGATACGAAGTTTGGCAAAGCGTCCTTCTGCTTTTTTTGGATGGATGCGTTCGCCTTCGGGATGAATTTGAATTACGCTGGATTTGGGTTTGGAAGGTTTGGGCGGAGTGGCTTTTGCCGTTTTTTCTGTTGAGGGTGTGGTGTTTTCAGCTTGGTTTTCTGGTGACATTTCAGTGTTCCTTGATGAAGTGCACACAAGCCTGTTGTCATGGTAGTAGTTTGATGTGAATATTTTCAGACGGCCTTTCGCGTGCATACAAATCATAACATTTGACTCTATTCAAAGCAAAAGAGGGACTTCGTCTTAACGATGGATTCCTTGTGGCCGTTTGATGTAGGGCCGTCTGAAAAGGGCAGTATTCAAAGGTTTACGAATCAGCCTGTATGCAAACTTATAGTGATTTGCTATTTACACGATAAAAATATATAAAGTACTGTTTCAAAACGAAATAACAGTTAATATCATCTATCCTGTCCGTTTCGGGCAACCGAGTGGAAATCATGCCATCTGACAATGCAAATATAAAAGGCTATTCTTGAAAGCACGGCTGATTCAGGCGATAATCGGCACACTTTTTCAAATTTCCAATCTTGTCCAAGGAAGGTCAAACCATGTCTCAACTGGCAAACGCAATCCGTTTCCTCTCAGTCGATGCCGTACAGAAAGCCAACTCCGGCCACCCGGGTGCGCCTATGGGTATGGCGGAAATGGCGGAAGTATTGTGGACGAAGTTCCTCAATCATAATCCGGCCAACCCGAAATTCTACAACCGCGACCGTTTTGTCCTCTCCAATGGTCATGCTTCCATGATTCTTTACAGCCTGTTGCACCTGACCGGCTACAACGTTTCCATTGATGATCTGAAAAATTTCCGCCAACTGCACAGCAAAACCCCCGGCCATCCGGAATATGGCTATACCGACGGCGTGGAAACCACGACCGGCCCATTGGGACAAGGTATTGCCAACGCTGTGGGCATGGCTTTAGCCGAAAAAATCTTGGCTGCCGAGTTCAATAAAGACGGTTTGAACATCGTTGACCATCACACCTACGTCTTCATGGGCGACGGTTGCATGATGGAAGGCGTATCGCATGAAGCCTGCTCGCTTGCCGGTACTTTGGGCTTGGGCAAACTGATTGTTTTATATGATGACAACAATATTTCCATCGATGGTAAAGTGGACGGTTGGTTTACCGAAAATATTCCGCAACGCTTTGAAAGCTACGGCTGGCATGTGATTCCAAATGTAAACGGTCATGATACTGATGCCATTCAGACGGCCATTGAAGCGGCCAAAGCCGAAACCGGCAAACCTTCCCTGATTTGCTGCAAAACCTTAATCGGTAAAGGCAGCGCCAACAAAGAAGGCAGCCATAAAACCCACGGTGCGCCTTTGGGTGTGGACGAGATCGAAGCCACGCGCAAACATTTGGGTTGGGCTTATCCTGCGTTTGAAATCCCTCAAGAAATCTATGCTGCATGGGATGCAAAAGAAAAAGGTGCGAAACTTGAGGCCGAATGGAACGAACTCTTTGCTCAATATCAAGCCAAATATCCTGCCGAAGCCGCAGAATTCGTGCGCCGCATGGATAAAAAACTGCCTGAAAACTTCGACGCTTACGTTCAAGCTGCATTGAAAGAAGTGTGTGTCAAAGCGGAAACCATCGCCACCCGTAAAGCCAGCCAAAACAGCATCGAAATCTTGGCAAAAGAGCTGCCTGAATTGGTGGGCGGTTCTGCTGACTTGACCCCGTCCAACCTGACTGACTGGTCAAACAGCGTTTCTGTTACCCGCGAACACGGCGGCAACTATATTCACTACGGCGTGCGTGAGTTCGGCATGGGCGCAATCATGAACGGTCTTACCCTGCATGGCGGTGTGAAACCATTTGGCGCGACTTTCCTGATGTTCAGCGAATACGAACGTAACGCCCTGCGCATGGCGGCACTGATGAAAATCAACCCTGTATTTGTGTTCACCCACGATTCTATCGGTTTGGGCGAAGACGGTCCAACCCATCAACCTATCGAGCAAACTGCCACTTTGCGCCTGATTCCAAATATGGACGTATGGCGTCCATGCGATACCGTTGAATCTTTGGTAGCGTGGTCTGAAGCCGTTAAAGCGGCTGATCATCCATCCAGCTTGATTTTCAGCCGTCAAAACTTGAAATTCCAAGCGCGTAATGAGCAACAGCTGAACGACGTCAAACGCGGTGCTTACGTGATCAGTGAAGCTCAAGGCAATGCGCAAGCTGTTGTAATCGCAACCGGTTCTGAAGTTGAATTGGCTCTGGAAGCACAAAAGGTATTGGCAGAACAAGGTATTGCCGTACGCGTCGTTTCCATGCCGTCCACCAACGTCTTCGACCGCCAAGACGCCGCCTATAAAGCCGCCGTCCTGCCCGAAGGCTTGCCACGCGTAGCCGTAGAAGCCGGACATGCTGACGGTTGGTATAAATACGTCGGTTTGAACGGTGCAGTGGTCGGTATCAACCGCTTCGGCGAGTCTGCACCTGCTGACTTGCTGTTTAAAGAATTCGGCTTTACCGTAGACAATGTGGTTGCCACTGTTAAATCCGTTTTGTAAATCAGATTTTTGATTGAGATAAAAAGGCCGTCTGAAATTTCAGACGGCCTTTTATTTTTTAACCGGTTAAACAGTTTCTGCTTCAGGTTTGACCTTGCTTTTCTTAAACTTCAACACGGCTTCTTCTTTAGCTGCATCCCAGTCTATCAGCACGAAGCCGCCGTCGGCGAGTTTGCCGAACAGGAGTTCGTCGGCGAGCGGTTTGCGGATTTTTTCCTGAATCAGGCGGTTCATTGGGCGTGCACCCATTTGCGGGTCGAAACCTTTTTCCGCCAGATATTTGCGCAATGCCGGTGTGAATTCGGCTTCGACTTTTTTGTCGAGGAGCTGGTGTTCGAGCTGGAGCAGGAATTTGTCCACGACTTTGGCGATGACGGGTTCGGACAATGGGGCAAACGGGATAATCGCGTCCAAGCGGTTGCGGAACTCGGGCGTGAAGAGTTTGTTGATTGCCTGCATTTCGTCGCCGCGTTCACGTTTGGCGGTAAAGCCGAGGCTGGGGCGGCTGAGGCTTTCCGCGCCTGCGTTGGTGGTCATAATCAGGATGACGTTGCAGAAATCGGCGCTCTTGCCGTTGTTGTCGGTCAGTTTGCCTGCGTCCATGACTTGCAAGAGGACGTTGAAAATATCGGGGTGGGCTTTTTCGATTTCGTCCAAGAGTAATACGCAGTGCGGATGTTTGTTGGCGGCTTCGGTCAAAAGACCGCCCTGGTCGAAGCCAACGTAGCCCGGCGGCGCGCCGATAAGGCGCGATACGGCGTGTGGCTCCATGTATTCGGACATGTCGAAGCGTTGCAGCGGTACGCCCATCGAGTAGGCAAGTTGTTTGGCGACTTCGGTTTTGCCGACGCCGGTCGGACCGGAGAAGAGGAAGCTGCCTATGGGTTTGTCGGGCAGGGCGAGGCCGGAGCGCGACATTTTGACGGCGGCAACCAGCGCGTCGATGGCGTTTTCCTGACCGTAAACCATGTTTTTCAGATCGCGGCCGAGGAATTGCAGCACTTGTTTGTCGTCGTGCGACACGGTTTTTTCGGGAATCCGCGCGACTTTGGCGATGACGGTTTCGATTTGCGCTTTGCCGATGACTTTTTTCTGTTTGGATTTGGGCAAAATCCGTTGCGCCGCGCCTGCTTCGTCCATTACGTCGATGGCTTTGTCGGGCAGGAAACGCTCGTTGATGTAGCGGGCGGAGAGTTCGGCGGCGGCTTCGAGTGCGCCTTGCGTGTAGCGTACTTGATGGAAGCCTTCGAACATAGGTTTCAAGCCGCGCAGGATTTGCACGGTTTCGGCGACGGTGGGTTCGACCACGTCGATTTTTTGGAAGCGGCGGCTTAGGGCGTGGTCTTTGTCGAAAATGGTGCGGTATTCGTCGTAGGTTGTCGCGCCGATGCAGCGCAGCGAACCTTTCGCCAGCGCGGGTTTGAGTAGGTTGGATGCGTCCATTGTGCCGCCGCTGGTGCTGCCCGCGCCGATGATGGTGTGGATTTCGTCGATAAACAAAATGGCGTGCGGGATTTTTTCGAGCTGTTTCAAGACGGATTTGACCCGCGCTTCAAAGTCGCCGCGGTATTTCGTACCCGCCAAAAGCGACCCCATATCCAGCGCATAAACTTCAGCCTCTTTGAGCGCGTCGGGAATGTCGCCGTTGACGATTTGATGCGCCAAGCCTTCCGCCAGCGCGGTTTTGCCCACGCCTGCTTCGCCGACCAAAAGCGGATTGTTTTTACGGCGGCGGCACAGGATTTGCACCAGTCGTTCCATTTCGTGTTTGCGACCAATCAAAGGGTCGATACGGCCGGCTTTGACTTCGGCGTTGAGGTTGACGGTGTAGTCGGAAAGGGAGCCGGTTTTCTGTTCCGCTTCCTCGCCTTCGCGTCCCAGGCCGTCTGAATCATTGCCATCCTCGTCATCGGGCGAGCCATGGGCAATGCAACGCAAGACTTCAAAGCGCGTAATGGATTGCAATTTGAGGAAATAAACGGCATGGCTTTCAGATTCGCTCATCATGGCAACCAAAATATCTAAAGGCTCTACTGCGGCTTTGCCGGCAGACTGGGTATGCACCATTGCCCGTTGGATGACGCGTTGGAAGCCCAATGTCGGCTGGGTTTCGACCGTATCTAGAAGATGATCGGGAATTTGCGGCGTGTTTTCAGCAACGCTGGCCGCAAGCTGCTCGGACAGGACTTTTAAATCTGCACCACACAGTTTCAAGACGTTCGGCACAGCCGCATCTTCTTCTATCAACACCAAAAGCAGGTGTTCCAAGCTGATAAACTCATAACGGGCGTTGCGTGCTTCACGGTAGAGCAGTTGCAGGATGTGTTCCAATTCGGGTGAAAGCATGATTTAAACCTCTTCGACTATACATTTGAGCGGATGCCCTTCAGCCTTAGCACGTTCCATGACCTGATGCTGCTTGGTCTGCGCAATATCGCGCGTGTAGGTGCCGCACAGGCCTTTGCCTTCGTGGTGCACCAACAACATGACGGCCACTGCTTGTTCCTGTGCAAGCATAAAGACTTCGGTCAGGATTTCGACGACAAATTCCATGGTGGTGTAATCGTCGTTCAATAAAAATACGCCGTAACGTTTCGGCGGCTGTGTGTTGATATCGCTGAGCAGGGTATCGGATTGGTGGTCGGTATTCGGATGGTTCATAATTTTAGGTTTCAGTTTTCAGACGGCCTGTTTTAGAGTGTAAACCGTTTTCTGTTGTATTTCGGCAATTTTTTTCTATTTTCCCACTTTTTTGAAAACATAGCTTGACGTTTTGTCTTAACAAATGTAAAAAGACAGTTAAGCAGAAGTTGGCACTTGACCGCGTATGCAATACGGGGGAGAAACGCTGAACGTTTTAGTTTGCTGTATGCCTTGTTTTGCTGATTTTGTTAATTTTTAAGTATAGGAAGTTTCTAATGGCAACCGGTATCGTAAAATGGTTTAACGACGCTAAAGGTTTTGGTTTCATCACTCCTGATGAAGGTGGCGAAGATTTGTTCGCTCACTTCTCAGCGATCAACATGGATGGTTTCAAAACCCTGAAAGAAGGTCAACGCGTATCTTTCGACGTAACCACCGGCCCTAAAGGCAAACAAGCTGCTAATATTCAAGCTGCTTAATCAAATGCGCGGCGTAAGCCGTAAAATCATGGCGGGGTTTCCCGCCATTTTTTATGGGCGTTCGGGTCAAAAATTATGAATCAAAATTCATCTTATCAAAATGCTTTAAACCAGTTGGACGAGCTTATCCGTCATTTTCGCAGCGAAGGCGAGGTCAGCTGCGCCGTTGCCGAGCGTGAAGACCAAATCTTGATCCGCCTTGCCGATTTGAAACTGGATTTACGCCCTGAAGATGAAAAAGCCATTGCCGATATCGACCGTTTTTACCGCCGCCATGTTTTAAGCGAATAAACGTTTCAAAACCGTTTGCCGTTTTATTTTTTAAGCATGCCTGATAAAATAGGCCGTCTGAAAAGTTTGTAAAGAATCAGCACAATGAGTATTGCCAATAATAAAAAAGCCTTTCACGATTTCTTTATCGAAGACCAAATCGAAGCCGGTATAGTATTGGAGGGATGGGAAGTCAAAGCCATCCGCGCTGCACGCGTTCAATTAAAAGAAAGCTATATCTACTGGAAAAAAGACGCATTCTATTTGGTGGGTTGCCACATTACCGCATTGCCCACTGCCTCGACACACGTCAAACCCGATCCTGTCCGTCCGCGTAAGTTGTTGTTGAAACAATCGGAAATCAACAAGTTAATCGGCAAAACCGAATGTGCCGGTTATACGATTGTGCCCTTAAACCTGCATTACACCCGAGGTAGAATCAAAGTGGAAATCGGTTTGGCCAAGGGTAAGAAACAGCATGACAAACGCCAAAGCCTGAAAGAAGCGGATTGGAAGCGTGAGAAACAGCGTTTAATGAAAAACGTACGTTGATTTTTTCAGACGGCCTTTTTATAAAGGCCGTCTGAATATTTATTGTTTGAAAATTTTAAAAAGGAAAACAGATGAAAACTATGATTTTAGCGGCGGCTTCTGCCGTATTGTTGTTGGGTGCGTGTTCCACTACGGAACAACGAGTATTGAAACCTGAAGAGCTGACCAGCATCAAACATGTCTGCATCATTCAAAATGCAAAAGTAAGGCCGCATGATTTGGATCGTGCTTTGTCTAAAGCTTTGGCAAAACGCGGTATCGGCAGCACGATTGTGACAGCGGATAACCGTGGCAAACTGTATGATTCTTCTTGCCCGTATAATCTGCGTTATAAAACCAAAGGCAATAATGAAATCTTGCGTAAAGGTGTATTTGTGTTGAGAAGCACGAAGTACGCGGTTTCGACTGTCAGCTACTCTTTGAATGATGAAAACCACTTCCGAACCAATCCTGATTTGGTGAAACAGGCTGAAGGCGTTGTGGCCAAATTGTTGGAAAAAAACAGCAAATAAAAGCCAGAATAAAAAACCGGCTTGCCGTGATAGAGAATATCGGGCAAGCCGGTTTTATTTTCAGACGGCCTTAAATGGATTTGATTTTTTCCCAAAGGGTTTTGACCGTACCTTGATAGTAGGTTTCGGAAGTGCAATAGACTGTTTCTAAAGCACATTGTCCTTGTGAGCCGTATTTTTTGATACATTGGTTCAAGGCAATTTGATGCACGGTTTTGAAACGAGGGGAGGTAATGGCTACTACGTTTTGAGCAGTCAATTTGCCCATGGCTTTAGGATAGGCAACAGCGATACAGGTGTTGTGCAGAGGGACAACCGTTTTACAGCCTGTTGCTTGGCCTGCGCTGATACCGGCTAAGGCATCTTGGCCTTTACAGAATGTTTCGAGTTCGGCTGTCGCATCCAGTTGGGTGGCATTTTCTTTGGTGGTTTTGATTTGCAGCACTTCATTGCTGTCGGCAGGGTTTTGCCACATGGCCAGGTAGCCGTAAGTATCGGCAGCCAGGGCGGCAGGAGTCAGTGCGCAAAGGATAAGTGTCATTAGTGTTTTTTTCATGTTTGTTCCCTGTTTGTTGGGTATTTGTCGTTATTATAAAGCAAAAGTTCTTATTTGATATAAATTTGCTTTTAAAATGAATATTTGAGTGTGGTAGATAGATTATAGGCCGTCTGAGATTTCAGACGGCCTTTTATTATGTTTTAAAGAATAGGGCGTAGCTTAGAGGCTTATACGCCGTGGCGGTCGAGCCAACGTTCGGCATCAAGCGCGGCTTGGCAGCCGGAAGCTGCGCTGGTGATAGCTTGACGGTAGGTATGGTCTTTGACGTCGCCTGCCGCCCATACGCCTTCGATATTGGTTGCGCCGACATTGTCACCGGTACCGCCTTTGGTTTTCAGGTAGCCGGTTTCATCCATATCGAGTTGGCCTTTGAAGATATCAGTGTTTGGTTTGTGGCCGATGGCGATGAAAACGCCTTTGACGGCGATTTCTTCAGTACGGCCGTCATTGTGTTTCAGGCGTGCACCGGTAACGCCACTTTCGTCGCCCAAGATTTCATCAACCGAGCTGTTGAGCTTGAGGATGATTTTGCCTTCTTCGACGCGTTGCATCAGTTTATCCACCATGATTTTTTCGGCACGGAAACTGTCGCGGCGGTGAATCAGGGTAACGGTGTTGGCGATATTGGCAAGGTAGAGGGCTTCTTCTACTGCGGTATTGCCACCGCCTACTACGGCAACATCTTGTTTTTTGTAGAAGAAACCATCGCAAGTTGCGCAGGCGGAAACGCCTTTTCCGGCAAAGGTTTCTTCGCTTGGCAAACCTAAATATTTGGCGGATGCGCCGGTGGCAACGATGAGCGCATCGCAGGTGTATTCGCCCATATCGCCTTTGAGGGTAAACGGACGGTTTTGCAAATCAACGGTGTGGATTTGGTCAAAAATCATTTCAGTACCGAAGCGTTCGGCATGAGCTTGGAAACGAGCCATCAGTTCAGGACCTTGTACGCCCTCGGCATCGGCAGGCCAGTTATCCACTTCGGTGGTGGTCATCAGTTGTCCGCCTTGCTCAACGCCGGTAATGATCACAGGGTTGAGGTTGGCACGGGCGGCATAGACGGCGGCAGTATAGCCGGCAGGGCCGGAGCCGAGGATGATGAGTTTATGATGGTTGCTCATGATGGTTTCCTTGCTGATGAATGATTGAATTTTGTCGTATCTAAGCTTTCAGACGGCCTGAATTTTACTTGAATCTGCCGCCGTCTGAAATATGTTTGTTGCTTGGGTTTAGTGGCTGTCTTTCCATTGATAGTATTTTGAGCCGAGGAAAGAGCCGAGTTTGCGCAGGAAAGGCTGGGTAATGATGTTGCTGTGGCGTAGTTGCTCAAAAGGTTTCAGACGGCCCTCATCGCCCATGATGGCTTCGGCAATTGCCAAACCGGCAATGCCGGTAATCGCCATGCCGTGTCCGGAATAGCCTTGGGCGTAAAAAACGGTAGGGGCGAGGCGGCCGAAATGTGGGGCGAGGTTGCGTGTAATGTCGCATTCGCCGCCCCAAGAATGCTCGATTCTGACATCGGCAAGTTGCGGGAAAACTTTCAACATGTCTTGGCGGACGAGTTCGGTCATGCGGTCAGGGTCATCGATAAACTCGTTGTCTTTGCCGCCGAAGAGCAGGCGGCCGTCAGTGCTGAGGCGATAGTAGTCGAGGACGTGGCGGTTGTCGCAGATGGCCATATTGTTGCGGATCAGGTCTTTGGCGCGTTCGCCCAGAGGCTCGGTGGCGATGATAAAGGTACTGACTGCAATGGCTTTTTGTTCCAATACTTTGAATTTCGGATGTAAACCGGCATAAGTATTGACGGCATAAACGAGGTTTTTGCACTCAACGTTGCCATTGGGCGTGTGTACCAGCCAGCCGTTATCGCATGGCTCGATACGCGTCATCGGGGATTGCTCAAAAAGTTGTGCGCCTGCATCGGCTGCCGCTTTGGCAATGCCTAGGGTGTAATTGAGCGGGTGCAAGTGGCCGGATAAAGGATCAAATTGCGCGCCTTGATACATATCGCTGGCAAGTTGCTGCTTCAGAGTGGCTTTATCCCAAAGCTGGTAATGGCTTGCGCCATAATGTTTTTGGGCGTGCTCATGCCATTGTTGCAATTCTTCCCAATGCTGAGGACGGACGGCGACGGTAGCGTAGCCGCGTTGCCAATCGCATTGGATATTGTGTTTTTGAATACGCGAGTCAACCAGTTCAACGGCTTGCAGAGATTGCTGCCAGAACCATTGGGCCTGTTCTAAACCGACTTGTTTTTCGATTTCTTCCATGCCACAGGCAAAGTCGCTGATGACTTGTCCGCCGCTTCGGCCTGATGCGCCGAAACCGATACGGGCGGCTTCAAGTACGATGACTTCATGGCCGTTTTCGGCAAGCGGTAGGGCGGTGCATAAGCCGGACAGGCCGCCGCCGATAACGCAGGTTTCAGTTTTCAGACGGCCTTCAAGCGTCGGATAAGACGGATGGGGATTGGCCGTGCTGACATAGTAGGAAGGAAGATATTCTTTGAAGCTGGGATTAATCATGATTTGAGCTTTAGGTTAGTTTTCACTTCATTGAAATTGGTTTTCAGACGGCCTTAAATGTGGGTTTAGATTTAGGCCGTCTGAAAGGATAAGTGCAGTTAATAAAACAGGCTGTTCCGACGCTTTATCGGACAGCCTGTCTGCATATTAGGCGGCTTTCTCGGCTGCCAATTTTTCTTGGCGGTAGGCTTCGGCAGCCTCGCGTTCCCGTTTGGTTGCCTGACGCATCATCCAGTAGTTGACGACAATCACCAGCGTACCGATGATACCGATCAGGATGGTTGCCAAAACGTTCATCTGAGGATCAAGGCCAAGTTTGATTTTGGAGAAAATCACTTGCGGCAATGTTGATGAACCCGGACCTGACAGGAAGGAGGTAATCACCAAGTCGTCCAAAGACAGGGTAATGCCCAAGAGGAAGCCGGAAGCAATCGCAGGGGCAATCAGCGGCAGGGTAATTACGAAGAAAATTTTCAGCGGACGGGCGCCTAAGTCCATAGCCGCTTCTTCCAAGGATTGATCCAATTCCACCAAGCGCGAGCGGATAACGACGGTAATGTACGCCATGCAAAGCGTGGTGTGTCCGAGGAAGATGGTGAAGAAACCGCGATCGAAGTAGAGCGATTGCAGCAATTCACTGCCTTGCAGGAACATTTGCACCTGAATAATCAACAGCAACATGGACAAACCGGTAATCACATCAGGCATTACCATAGGTGCGGAAATCATACCGGCAAACAGGGTGCTGCCGCGGAAGCGCTTGATACGCGCCATGGCGTAACCAGCCAATGTGCCGAGTGCTACGGCGGCAAGCGAGGAAACGATGGCGATACGCAATGACAGCCAGGCCGCTTCCAAGATGGTGTCGTTTTCCATCAATGCGCCGTACCATTTGGTTGAGAAACCGCCCCAAACGGTAACCAGTTTGGATTCATTGAAAGAATAGACGACCAAAACCACCAGCGGAATGTAGAGGAATGCCAGCGAGAGCAGGAGCATCAGTTTCAAGAACCAGGATAATTTGGTTTTCTGCATTATTTGCCTCCTTCTTCCAATTCGCGATTTTCATAGTGCTGGAACAGGGCAATCGGTACAACCAGCAGGGCAACCATAACGACGGCGACGGCAGAAGCCAGCGGCCAGTTGTTTTGGTCGAAGAATGCCTGCCACAATACTTTACCGATCATCAGGTTTTCAGAACCGCCCACTAATTCAGGAATCACAAATTCGCCGACGGCCGGCACGAAGACCAGCATAGAGCCTGCAATGATGCCTGTTTTGGATAAAGGCAGGGTAATGGTAAAGAAGGATTTGATCGGACCTGCGCCCAAGTCGGAAGCAGCTTCGAGCAGACGGTTGTCCAGTTTTACCAGTTGTGTGTACAGCGGCAAAATCATAAACGGCAGATAGGCGTAAACCATCACCAAATTCAGCGAGAAAGAATTGTAGAACAGGTCTAAAGGCTCGCTGATGATTCCATATTTGATTAAGAAATTATTGATGATGCCGTTGTGTCCCAATAAACCCATCCATGCGTAAACACGCAACAGGAAAGAGGTCCAGAAAGGCAGCATGATTGCCAACAGCAGGCCGTTGCGCGCAGCCGGATTGGCGCGTGAAATGGCATAAGCGGTCGGATAACCAATCAGCAGGCAGATGATAGTCGTTGTCAGCGCAGTCTTAATCGAAGACCAGTAGGTCATCAGATAGATATTGCTGTTTTCACTGTCGCCAAACGGATTGAGCGTATTCCAAAAATTTTGGAAGATGTCGGCGTAGTTCTGATAGCTGATGGCAATGTTCAGACGGCCTAAATCTTCATCAATCGTTGTCAACGGCGTAAATGGCGGAATGGCGATTTCTTGTTCGGCAAAGCTGATTTTCAAGACGATGGCGAACGGAATCAGAAACAGCACCAAGAGCCAGATATACGGCACGGCAATCACTGCACGCTGTCCAGGGCGGCGGAACAGTTTATTTTTCAGTTTTTTAAGGTTCATCGCATTTCCCTCAAATTAACTGAACAGAGGTGTCGGTTGGTTTTCAGGCCAGCTGATATAGACGGTTTCATCCCAAGTCGGCGGCGTAATGTTACGCACATACCAATAAGGTGCGGGAACTTGGCTCTTGACGACACGGCCGTTGGCGAGTTTGATGTGGTAAATCGCAAAGCTGCCCAGGTAGGCAATCTCTTTGACTGTGCCTTGAGCCCAGTTGTGCGCGCCTAAGTGTTCTGGTTTTTCTTTGTGCAAATCAATGTCTTCAGGGCGGATGCTGATCCAAATTTCATGGTCGTTCGGAACGCCCAAACCGTGGTCGATGCGGACGTGGTTTTCCAAGCCATCACATTTGACGATGGAGAAATCGGCGCGGTCGTCAATGACGACACCGTCAAAAATATTGGTTTCGCCGATAAATTCGGCGGTAAAGCGGCTGTTAGGATAATCGTACACGTCGCTAGGCGTACCGACTTGGCGCAATTGGCCATCAGACATAATGGCGATACGGGTAGCCATGGTCATGGCTTCTTCTTGGTCGTGGGTAACCATGATGCAGGTTACGCCGACTTGTTCCAGCGTGTTGACCAATTCCAGTTGGGTTTGTTGGCGCAGTTTTTTATCGAGTGCGCCCAAAGGTTCGTCAAGCAGCAGGATTTTAGGACGTTTCGCCAGGCTGCGTGCCAAAGCGATACGTTGTTGCTGACCGCCGGAGAGTTGGTGCGGCTTGCGTTTGGCGTATTTGGTCATTTGCACTAGGCGCAGCATTTCTTCCACACGGGCGTCGATTTCGCCTTTAGGCATTTTGTCTTGTTTCAGACCGAAAGCGATGTTTTGCTCAACGCTCATGTGCGGGAACAGGGCATAGCTTTGGAACATCATGTTGATTGGGCGCTCGTACGGAGCAAGCTTGGTAATGTCTTGGCCGTCGAGAATGATTTTGCCCTGATTTGGGCTTTCCATGCCTGCCAACATGCGCAGCAGCGTGGATTTGCCACTGCCTGAGCTGCCCAAAAGGGCAAAGATTTCATGTTGGTAAATGTCCAAGTCGATGTTATCGACAGCGTAATTGTCACCAAACTTTTTCACCAAGCCTTGGATTTGCAGATAAGGTTTGGCTGAAGACGCAGTGGTTGCGGTCATAATGGCAATACTCCAAAAAGAAAGACGAGTACCGGCAAAACGGATTTTCGAATGGGTGATAAAAAGCTGTTTGATTGCTGGCGGGAGTCGGACGGAGGCCGTCTGAAACTCTTGTAAAGCGCACGGGCAGCGTGGATAGAAAGCAGTTTAAGCCTAAGCTTTTGCTCTCGGCAAACTCGATATTATATTAGCCTAAGCCTCATAGGGGCAATATGAAATTGCTTGTATCGGCTGATTTGAAACAAATATGAAAGGAAAGGCAGGCAGGGAAACACGATAGTAAAAATGGGTAACGTTGTTTTTCTGCACAAAGTGGCTTAATTGTTATTTATATGTCTTAAATAATTATTCAAAATAGAATAAAATACGCAAATTGCATTTATTTGCTAAAACCATAATGGATTACGTTTTATATCGGGCGGGGCGGTTTGCTCAAAATTGAAACTAAATCCGCTATATAAAAAATAAAGGGACTGACGTAGATTAGCAGTTATGCTAGGCTACGAAAATGCAGATAACCAATTGTAAATTAAGCAAGAGAGTTCAAAAGAAACTACTTGAATTTTTTGTACTCCAAGTTACCGCCCGTTCCGCTGCCGATATTTTGGGCATTCAGCCCAACTCCGCTATTCTGTTCTACCGCAAAATTCGTATGGTTATCAGCCATTATCTGGCCTTGGTTGCCGATGAGGTTTTTGAGGGCCCTGTCGAGTTGGACGAAAGCTATTTCGGCGGACGGCGTAAAGGCAGACGTGGTCGCGGTGCGGCAGGGAAAGTGTTGCTTTGCTATTCTGAGACGAGACGGAAGGGTCTATACCGTTGTCGTAGATAATGCCAAGTCTGATACTTTGATGCCTGTTATCAAACAGAAAATTATGCCAGACAGCATTGTTTACACGGATAGCCTGAGCAGCTACGACAAGTTGGACGTGAGCGGTTTTATCCATCACCGCATCAACCATTCCAAGGAATTTGCAGACCGCCAGAACCACATTAACGGCATTGAGAATTTTTGGAATCAGGCAAAACGTGTCTTACGAAAATACAACGGAATCGATCGCAAATCTTTCCCGCTGTTCTTGAAAGAATGCGAATTTCGATTTAACTTCGGCACACCGTCTCAACAGCTTAAAATCCTGCGGGATTGGTGTGGAATTTATGGCTAATCTACGTCAGCCGCAAAATAAAAGGGAAAATATGAGTATCAAAGAATGGCCCGAGGGGGAGCGGCCGCGCGAGAAGCTCTTGGCGCATGGTGCGGCGGCGTTGAGTGATGCGGAGTTGCTGGCAATTTTATTGCGTGTTGGAACGCGCGGTATGAGCGCGGTCGATTTAGCGCGTTATTTGTTGAGTGAGTTTGGCAGCTTGGGGAAACTGATGAGTGCGGATGCCAAAACACTTTCTGCTTATAAGGGCATGGGCTTGGCGAGTTATACTCAGTTTGCAGTGGTCAAAGAAATCGGGCGGCGGATTTTGGGTGAAGATTTGCAGGAGCAGATTGTTTTGTCAAACCCGAAATCGGTTGCGGATTATCTGCGCCTGCACCTTGGGCATGAAAAAATCGAGGTCAGTGTTGCTTTGCTGCTCAATCGTCAAAATCAATTGATTGCGGTACGGGAATTGTCGCGCGGTACGGTAGCGGAAAATACGGTTTATATCCGTGAAATCGTCAAATTGGCATTGGATGAATATGCCGACAGTTTGATTTTGGCACACAACCATCCGGGCGGTTCGGCAAGGCCGTCTGAATCTGATGTACAGTTTACAGAGCGTTTGAAACAGGCTTTAAGTTTGGTCGATATTACGCTGTTGGACCATTTTATCGTGACGGCAAAAGAAACCTGCTCTTTGCGCGAACAGGGCTATATGTAAGGATGAATGTTCAGACGGCCTCAGTAGGATTGGTTACCTTACTGAGGCCGTCTGAAGGATTATTGCGTTACTTCGTTGGAGGACTCTTCCTTATAGATGATTTCTTCCGATTTTGGCTTTTCTTTGCTCTTTTCCTTCTCTTTTTCTTTATCCTTGTCTTTCTTACCGTCGGGAATGGCGGCATCAATCACTGCCCCCGTTCCTTTGACAACCAATTTTCCGGCAGTCAGGATGGTTGTAGCAGCCAAATCGACAGCCGCACCTACAACGCAGCCGTTAAGCGTCAGACAAAGGGAAAGTGCCGGAATCAGGCGTTTTGTGCATCTCAATGACTGCATCCGCAGCGTCCTTCATGATGATGGCCGCATCCGAGTGCTTCTTGCCAAGCATCATCATCGCCGTCAAATTCTTCAACTTCGTCAAATTCGCCGTTTTCTACCATGCTTACCAGCTCTCCCAAGCTTTCTGCGCCTTCTACCCAAAAGCAGGGGATATCGGGTGGTGTGTCGGGGGCAAGCAGGGCGGCTTGTTGATCGTGCCAAGCAATCCAGTAGCTGTTTTGCGTTTGTACGAATACGGCATCGGGATGGATGGTTTCGTTTTCGGTATTGACCAGCATTCTGGCGGCGATATCGGTTTGAAAAGGTAAGGTTTGCATGATGGTTTGAGAATGTGAGAAAAGAAAGTATTGTAACATGGCAAAAACAAACGCACCGTCTGAGTCAAGCGGTGCGTTTGTGTCTCTGCAACTTGGGTGCGGTCAGTTTAGAGTGTCAGCCGCACCGGGAATGTCATTCCGTCAAGATTATTTGTCGTCGTTAGCCAAAACGAAGCGGTAAATAGCTGCGCCAACTGCTGCGCCGGCAATAGGAGCCAACCAGAACAACCACAGCTGTTCAACAGCCCAGCCGCCTTGAAACAAGGCAACACCGGTAGAACGTGCAGGGTTAACGGAAGTATTGGTGACAGGAATGCTGATCAAGTGAATCAGGGTCAGACCCAGGCCGATGGCGATAGGGGCAAAGCCGACTGGAGCCAGTTTGTCGGTAGAACCCATGATGATGATCAGGAAGAATGCGGTCAGGACGAATTCGATCAGCAAAGCGGCCATCATGTCGTAACCGTTAGGAGAGTGCTCGCCGAAACCGTTGCTGGCAAAGCTGGAAGCAACAGCATCAAAACCGGTTTTACCGGAAGCAATCAGATACAGAACGCCCGCAGCGGCAATCGCACCGATCACTTGGGATACGATGTAAGGCAACAGGTCTTTACCGTTGAAACGGCCGCCGATGAAAAGGCCGACGGAAACGGCAGGGTTGAAGTGGCCGCCGGAAATGTGGCCAACGGCGTAAGCCATGGTCAGTACGGTCAAACCGAATGCTAAAGCGACACCGGCAAAGCCAATGCCAAGCTCAGGGTAAGCTGCTGCCAAAACTGCGCTGCCGCAGCCGCCGAATACCAGCCAGAAAGTGCCGAAAAATTCTGCAAAATATTTTTTCATTTATTTTTCCTCGTAAAGGGTGGGGTGTTGCCGAAGGCATGAATCATAATAATATTGTTTCTAATCGATAATATTGTTTCTAATCGAAAAACGGATTTACCTGTTTTTTCCGGTCTTGATAAAAGGCCGTTTGAAAATGGCGACAAATGAATAGGGATATATCTGGCAGGTCGAGTTTTGTTTATTGAGGCTGGGTTTATTTAATAGTGATGAAGCAAATGCCGTTAATGTAAAAGCATTTGGTTTTGTAAGAAATGCCGTTTACAGATTACTTATTTGCTTGTTTATTTAATTGGAATCTCTGAACCCATTATCTGATTTAAAAAGGCCGTCTGAAAGTTTTCAGACGGCCTTTTATTGATGGAGATAAGTTAATCTAAATGCTCGCTGCTTTGCGCCAAGATGGTGCGGTTGCCGTTGTTTTCCGCCGGGGAAACAATACCGTCGGCTTCCATTTGGTCAATCAGGCGGGCGGCGCGGTTGTAGCCGATGCGCAGTTGGCGTTGGATATTAGAAATGCTGGCCTTACGCGATTTTAAGACAACGGAAACGGCTTCGTCATACATGGGGTCAAGGTCGCTGTCGTTGCTACGGCTGGTGCCAGTAAAGTCCTCGGTCGAACCGCTGCTTAAAATATCGTCGATATAGTCAGGCGCGCCGAATTGTTTCAGGTATTCCACTACGCAGTGTACTTCATTGTCGGATGCGAACGCGCCGTGTACGCGTTGCGGATAACCGGTGCCGGGCGGCAGGAACAGCATATCGCCTTGGCCGAGCAGGTTTTCCGCACCCATTTGGTCGAGAATCGTGCGACTGTCGATTTTGCTGGACACTTGGAAGGCAATGCGTGTCGGAATATTGGCTTTAATCAGGCCGGTAATGACATCCACGCTTGGGCGTTGGGTGGCAAGAATTAAATGGATGCCGGCTGCACGCGCTTTTTGGGCAAGACGGGCAATCAGTTCTTCAATTTTCTTGCCTGCAGTCATCATCAGATCGGCAAACTCATCTACCACGACCACGATAAACGGCAGTTTCTCCAATGGCTCAGGGTTTTCAGGCGTGAGGCTGAACGGGCTGCCGATTTTTTCGCCACGCGCGACGGCTTCGGCAATTTTTTGGTTGAAACCGGCAAGGTTGCGCACGCCCATAAAGCTCATCAGGCGGTAGCGTTTTTCCATTTCGTTGACGCACCAGTTCAGGGCGTTTGCTGCCAGCTTCATATCGGTCACGACGGGGGCGAGCAGGTGCGGAATGCCTTCGTAAATGCTCAGCTCCAGCATTTTCGGGTCAATCATAATCATGCGCACGTCTTCAGGCGTTGCTTTGAAGAGCATGGACAGAATCATGGCGTTCACGCCTACGGATTTACCCGAACCGGTCGTACCGGCAACCAGCAGATGCGGTGCTTTGGCCAAGTCTGTCACAACAGGCTGGCCGGTAATGTCTTGGCCGAGTGCGAGAGTCAGTTTGGATTTAGATTCGGTAAACGCAGGCGAATTGAAGATTTCGCTTAAGCGGATCATTTGGCGTTTCGGATTAGGCAATTCCAAACCCATGCAGGTTTTGCCGGGGATGGTTTCCACCACGCGGATAGAAGCCACACCAAGCGAGCGCGCCAAGTCTTTTTCGAGGTTCAAAACGGCACTGCCGCGCACGCCGACATCAGGCTCGATTTCGTAGCGCGTAATGACCGGGCCGGAATAGGAATCCATCACTTTGACTTTAACTTTGAACTCGGCCAGTTTTTCTTCGATGGTAATGCTGTTTTCCAACAACTGTTCTTCAGTTTGCGATGCGCTTGGGTCAAATTGCGGCGGCAGAAGCAGGGCGGTAGTCGGCAGGCGTGCATCGGTAAGTGTTGCCGAAGTTGGATGAACTACGCTTGGCGTACTCTCTTGAACGCTTGGTTCTACGGTTTGAACAGGCGTTTCAACGGCTGTCTGTGTATATTCAGACGGCCTTGCGATTGTTTCAACAGATTCAACGGGTTTAATGGTTTCAACCGCTTGAATAGCTTCTGTGTCCGGTTGTACAGGAGCTTCCGGCTCACTATCGAATTCCGCTTCTTCGACGGCAGATTCGCTGATTAAATAATCACGGATACTGCGTTCAGGCTGATTGCTGACATGTGCATTGACTTGTGCATCAAAAATTGGTACTTGGATTTTATGTTCAAAAGCAGGCGGCTCGGGGATATCAATTGGCGCAATCGAGGTTTGGAAAACGGGCGGCTCAGGAATATCGGTTTTAGCCATAGGGACAACCGGTACGGCAGGCGGCTCGACTACGGTTGCGTTTGGCGTGGCAGGTCGGGAGATATAAGGGGATTTTTTAACAGGCGCAGCCGGTTTCGGACGGGACGGCGTTGCCGGTGCGGCAGGTCGTGGTGCAACAGCTTCCGTGGCAGCTTGTTTACGCGCCCATCTTTCGGCGGCCGCTTCGGTATAGCGAACTTGACGGCGCAAGCTGGCAGGACGGCTGATTTGTCCCAAGTTGGCCAAAATTTCGTCATTTTCGATGGTGCGTGGAGAGTAGCCGCGTAATGGGGCGACGGCCTCGGCCAGTTTGTGGCGGGCGGCGGTGCGGCGGGCAAGGTTGTCGTGAATATCTTCCGCTTGGATTTCAGAAGGGAATGCTTGCATGGAAGTATAGGGGAGGATGGCTTCTTTTTCGGCAGTTCTTAAGGCCGTCTGAACGGTTTCGATATGTGGTGCATTGGCTTCTGCCACGCGGACATTATTGGCGCGCGCCAAGGCACGCTCGCGTGTGCGTCGCAAGATGGGGTCGTTATAGTCGATGATTTCCATGCCGGTCATCGGCAGGGATGAAGCGCGCAATAATGGGGTTTCGACTTCGTCTTTGTAAATTGGCGCATTTTTTTCGGCCAAATGCTCGTTCCATTCTTCAACCGCTGCTTCATGCAGGGAACGTGTGGCTTCTTCTAATGTGATTTCTTCAAAATTGCTGTTTTGCACCAAAGATGGGCTGTATTCGGGCGTTTCCATTTGTGCAAACGGCGTGATTTTAGGAATACGTTCCGGTTTGGCAGATTTGCGGGTTTTAGGTGCAACTTTGATTTCTTCTTCGGTAGCTGTGATGTGTTCCAGCTCTTCGGTAAACGGTTCTACTGCGTGCTCTTCGTTTGTTTCGGCGCGTTTCATTTTATTGTGTTCGAGCACGGAAAGCAGGCGGATGCGGGCAATTTTATGGTTGTCGGCAGTGCGCTTGTTCATGCTGAACAAACGTTTCAGGCTGTCCAGTTGGTCGAAAAAACCGACCGGGCTGTCTTCTTCGTTTATTTCTTGTTCGTCGCCACTGAGTCGGGCCAATTCATGGCGCCACTTTTGCTCTTGTTTCTGGCGCCACCAGAACAAGCCGGCTATGACAGCCAGCAGAATTAAAGCCAATATTGTCCAAAGCATGCGTCCATCCCCTTAATTAAACGGCAAAGTCCGTTATTTTAACGCTTTTTTCGGGTAAACAAAACCAGCCGAAACAAGCTTTAACGGCAAAGGCAAACAGGATTGTCAAAGCTGTGGCTTGAGACGCGTATAATAGGCCGTCTGAACATTTTGCGGATGAGATGATGATTTTTCAAAACGGATGGTTTCCCATTGGTGTCGTGATGGCGGCATGGCCTGTGTTGCTGGTGATTTTTGCTTTGTGTGCAAAGCAGGCATGGGTGTCGGTATCGCAGCATCGTTCCGCATTCTTGGTGGCTGCCGTGGTGTTGCCGCTGGCTTGGAGTTTGAATGCTTCCCCGGAAAGCGGACAACTGGCCGGCATGAGCTATCATCTGCTTGCTTTAAACCTGACGGCTTTAATGCTGGGCACCTCTGCCGCGTTCTGCCTTGGCGTTTTACTGTTTTTTCCGTATTTGTGGCTTTGGGGCGATTGGCATATGTTCCCCATTAATGCCTTGTCCGTATTGCTTCCGCCTTTGTTGGTAAACTTGGGTTTCCTCCATTGGGTATCGCGTTTGCCTGCCAATATCTTTATCTTTATTTTTCTGAATGGTTTTTGGGCTGCGGCGGTCGGAATGGTGTTTACCGGTGTGGTTTTGGTCGGTTTGTTGGACTGGGTAGATGTGTTTGATACGGCGGTATTATGGAGAACCGCTTTTCCTGTTTTCTTCTTAATCGCTTGGGCGGAGGCATTTTTGAGCGGTATTTCAACAGCCATTTTTATCGCGCTCAAGCCGCAATGGATTTGTACTTTCGATGACGACAGGTATTTGAAATCCGCGCCTAAGATTTGGCAATAAGATATGAAGATATCCTTGCTTGGTTTTCAGACGGCCTAATGACCGGATGGCCTGTTTTTTGAATTGAATGTTTAACTTGTTATGTTTGCTTATATTTTTCCCATTGTTTGCGGTGCCGCTGTCGGGGCTGTATTGCGTTGGCTGTTTGGCTTGGTGCTGGTGTCTTCTGCACCTTTTCCTATCGGTACTTTGGCGGCAAACTGGCTGGGCGCGCTGCTGATCGGTGTATTGGCGGAACTCTTAACCGATCCGCAATGGCGTTTGCTTTGGATTACCGGCTTTCTCGGCAGCTTGACCACATTTTCAGGTTTTTCAGTGGAAATGGTGGGTTTGATGCAGGCGCAACGTTGGGGCATGGCTTTGATGGCAACCTGTCTGCATGTTTTCGGTTCGTTTGGTTTGACGGCGCTGGGGATTAAATTGGCGCAGATTTGGAAGTAAGCAAAAATAACAGGGTGCAAAATTGCACCCTGTTGTTTTTTATAGGCATTTAATCAATGCCAATAGGCAAACAGACGGTTTCTTGACAATAGGTTTTGCCGGACTCGCTTAAGTGTGCCGGTTTGTAGGCGGCAAAGGTGTAGGTCAGGTCTGCGCGGAATGTGTCGGGATCGGCTTCGGCGGTGTCGCAGTTGAGGCCGGTGGGAATATCGAGGGCGACTTTCAGGCCGTCTGAATGATTGAGTTGGCGGCAGAGGGCGGCGATTTCGGTTGGAAGCGCGCCGCTGAAGCCTGTGCCGAATATGCCTTCGATAATGATGTCGTAACCTTTTTTCAGACGGCCTTCCAGTTCTTGTGCGGATATCAATTCAATATGGGGCAAACCGTTGAGGCGTTCGCGATTGGTTTGAGCCAAGGGGGAGAGGTTTTCTCCGAGTGAAAACAGAATGTCGATGTGCCAACCTTGCGCCTGCATATATCTTGCCATGACTAGTCCGTCGCCGCCGTTGTTGCCTTTGCCGCAAACGATCAGGGCGCGTCCGGCTTGAGGATGGCGCCGCATCAGGTCTTGCGCGGCAGAGCTGCCGGCGTTTTCCATCAGTTGGTCGAAGCTTGTGCCTTTATCGACGGCTGCTTGTTCGCGTTCGCGCATCTGGGCGGCGGTATAGACTTTCATGATTGGCTCTCTTTGCAGGAAGTTATTTGTCGGCGGTATTCATCAGGCGCAAGGCTTTCAGACGGCCTATTTCTTTTTGATATTCCACCAGTCCGATAAATGTGCCGTCTCTGCTGTACACACGGATGGGCTGCTCGGCGGAAATGTCTTCGGTAAACTGGGGACGTTGGCCGTTTTTGAGCATGGTAACGGCGTAGTCGTTTAATTTCAGTTTGGGGAAATGTTGTACCAAGACATCGCAAGGCAGCAACAAGGCATCGCGTTCGGCTTCGTCCAATTCTGCCAAAGCTTCGAGCGTGTGGCTTTGGGCAATGGTAAAGCCTGCGGTTTCGGTACGGCGCAGGGCGGTCAGGTGGGCGAATGTGCCGATGTGTTTGGCGATGTCTTCGCTGAGGGTGCGGATGTAAGTGCCTTTGCTGCAACGTACGTCTATCACGGTTTTGGGTGCATCAAATTCAGTAATATCAATGGAGTAAATCGTAATATCGCGCGCTTTGCGTTCGATAACGATGCCTTTGCGTGCGTATTCGTACAGCGGTTTGCCTTCGTGTTTAAGGGCGGAAAACATAGGCGGCACTTGGCGGATGTCGCCTGTTAACGCTTGGCAGGCCGTCTGAAATTCAGACAATGAAATATCGGCGCGTGCGGTGGCAATGATTTCGCCTTCTGCATCGCCTGTGCTGCTGGCTTCGCTCAGTTTCAGCGTGGCCGTATAGGCTTTGTCTGCATCAATCAGATATTGGGCAAACTTGGTCGCTTCGCCGAAGCAAACAGGCAGAAGCCCTGTGGCCAAAGGATCGAGTACGCCGGTATGCCCGGCTTTTTCGGCACGGAACAAACGCCGCGCTTTTTGCAGGGCAGTGTTGCTGGAAAGGCCTTCGGGTTTGTCGAGAAGAAGGACGCCGTTGATCGAGCGTTTGGTGGGTTTATTGGTCATATTAATTAGGGAATATTAATGTTCAGGCCGTCTGAAAGGGTTCAGACGGCCTGCGTGTTTTAATCAATCAGTCTTCAACCGGTTTTTCCGCCGCCACTTGGTCGATCAGGCTGGAAATGCTCATGCCGCGTTCGAGTGATTCGTCGTATTTGAAATGCAGCTCGGGCGTTTTGAAGAGTTTGATGCGTTTGGCCAATTCGCTGCGCAAATGGCCTTTGGCATGTTCCAAAGCTTCTTCAGTAATGTCGCGTGTGCTGTCGTCGAGGACGGTATAGAACACGGTGGCGTGGCTGTAATCGCGGGTGACTTCGACTTCGTTGATGGTGATGAAACCAGCGCGCGGGTCTTTCAGGCCGGTGCGGACGAGTTCGGCAAGCTCGCGCATGATTTGTTCTTTGACACGGTCTTGGCGGGCGTAGCCGCGTTGGGGTTTTCTCATGGTTTTCCTTGATGTATGGCAGGCTGTCATTTTCAGACGGCCTGCGGTTTGGATTTTGAAAAGCTGCCTATTATAACGGAGTGCGGTTTATTGTGCTTGAACCGAGAAAGGCATATCGATTTTTTGCCATTGAGCGCTTTCGTAGTCCAGCGCATCGGCGATAAGGGGGTGTTGCTCCAGCCATTGGGCGTTGATGCGCAAGATAAAGCTGTGGTTGTTTTCATCGACGCGAAGCTGGGTTTGCGGCGGCAAATCAAGCGGCAGGCGCGAACGGCAGAAGAGGGCGGCCAGGCGCAGGGACAATACGGCACACCACATGATTTCGTTGTTGCCGATAATGTCCGCCATTTTCTTGAGGTCGCCGCGATGGCCGATAACCAGTTGCGCCAAAATGGTTTGCTCTTTGCGTGAGAAGCCCGGCATATCGGCGTTTTCGAGAATGTAGGCGGAGTGTTTGTGATAACCGGTATGGGCAATATCCAAGCCGATTTCATGCAAACGGCCTGCGCGGCTGAGGTATTGGTTCCACAGGGCAAGCTCTTGAACGGTTACGTTTTTGGCGTGGCACAGGCTGTTCATAAAGGCTTGCGCGGTATCGGCAACGCGTTTGGCTTGGTTGAGGCTGACGTGGTAGCGTTTTTGGAACTCTGCCGTTGTCTGTTCGCGCATATCGACATTGAGGCTGCGGCCGATTAAGTCGTAGAACACACCGTCACGGAGTGCGGCCTCGGTAACGGTCATTTTAGTCAGCGAGAGTTCTTCAAAAGCCGCCATCATCACGGCCAATCCGCCCGCAAAAACTTCAATGCGTTCGGGTTTGAGGTTTTCAAATTTGGCTTTTTTAACCGAACCGGCTTCGATAATCCTATCGGCAAGATAACGCATGCCTTGGGCGGTAATGTCGGCTTCTTGCGGCAATTCGGCCGCCAAAACGTCGCGTATGGATTTTGCCGAACCGGACGTGCCGATGGCGAAATCCCAACCTGTACGCTTCATCATTTTGCTGATGCGCTGGATTTCGATACGCGCGGCGGAAACGGCGGCTTGGAAATCTTTGGCGGTCACTTTGTTTTGGAAAAAACGCATGCTGTACGTTACGCAGCCCAAAGGCAGGCTTTCTGTGGTGAGCGGTTGCAAATCCGAGCCGATGACAAATTCGGTCGAGCCGCCACCAATGTCGATAACCAGCATTTTGTCGCCTTTGGGCGGCAGGGTATGCACTACGCCGGTGTAAATCAGACGCGCTTCTTCGCGGCCGGCAATGACTTCGATGGGAAAACCCAGCGCCGCTTCGGCACGGGGCAGGAATTGGGCGATGTTTTTGGCGACACGGAAAGTGTTGGTGGCCACCACGCGCACGTTTTCAGGTTGGAATCCGCGCAGGCGTTCGCCGAATTTTGCCAAACATTCCAAGGCTTGTTCTTGAGAGGCTTCGCTCAGGTTTTTTTGTTCGTCCAAGCCGGCGGCAAAGCGAACCATTTGTTTGAACGAGTCGATGACTTTCAGCTGGCCGTTGTTGTTTTCACAAATTTGCAAGCGGAAACTGTTGGAACCCAAGTCGACGGAGGCTAAAACGTTGGCGGGAGTGGTGGTCATAAAAAATACCGGTTGATTAGAAAAACCTAAATGTTACTTGAGGCGGTATTACTTGACAATAAAAGGTATACAGCTCTTTGATTCTGCTCATAGATGTATTTTATAATGCTGACTTTAAGCAAGTATATCAAAGGCCGTCTGAACTTTTCAGACGGCCTAAAAAGAGAAAACACATGAAATCGGAAAACCAAGATTCCTTATTTTTATCGCGCCGCCGCCTGTTGCAAGTCGGCGGAGCCATGCTTTTGACGCCTGCGACCGCATGGGCGGGGGCTCAACGTGAAGAAACGCTGGCCGATGATGTGGCTTCCGTGATGCGCAGTTCGATTAATAGCGCCAGCCCTGCGAGGCTGGTGTTTGCCGATTCGAGGGAAGGGGAACGTTGGTTGACAGCGATGTCTTCTCGATTGGCACGCTTTATTCCCGATGAGGGCGAGCGCCGCCGCCTGTTGGTTAATATTCAATATGAAAGCAGTCGTGCCGGACTCAATACTCAAGTGATTTTGGGCTTGATTGAAGTGGAAAGTGCGTTTCGCCAATATGCCATCAGCGGCGTGGGTGCGCGCGGTTTGATGCAGGTGATGCCGTTTTGGAAAAACTATATCGGCAATCCGTCGCACAACCTTTTCGATATCCGCACCAATCTGCGCTATGGTTGCACCATTCTTCGCCATTACAACAATATCGAAAAAGGCAATATTGTCCGCGCTTTGGCAAGGTTTAACGGCAGCTTGGGCAGTAACAAATATCCGAATGCCGTGTTAGGCGCGTGGAGAAATAGATGGCAGTGGGGTTGATTCTGGATAAATGGGATAGGGCAGATTTTGCGTGACGTTGGTTTTCAGTTGAAACCGTTTTATACCGATGAAGCAGGTTTGCGATAAACGGCTTGCGATTTGACCCCATGCAATTCCTTTGAATCCTGTATAATCAGAAAATCTGTTAATTCACACTTTCAGACGGTCTTTCGCAAACTTAAGGCCGTCTGAAACATTATTTATGGCAAGAGATAACCGCATTCAAATGTTTCCGCACGAGTGGCGTGCCAGTACCACACTTTCCGGCGTTTACGCACTGCGTATGTTGGGGATGTTTTTGGTATTGCCTGTTTTGGCGATGTATGCCGCTTCGTTGCCCGGCGCAGAAAACAATAAAGCGCTGGTCGGTATGGCGATGGGTATTTACGGGCTGACACAGGCTTTGCTACAACTGCCTTTGGGCATGGCTTCCGATAAGTTCGGCCGTAAAAAAGTGATTTATGCCGGCCTGATTGTGTTTGCGGCGGGTAGTTTTTTGGCCGCAGTTGCCGACAGCCTGCAGATGTTGGTTGCTGCGCGTGCCATTCAAGGCGCGGGCGCCGTCAGTGCGGCGGTAACGGCTTTGCTGGCGGATTTGACCCGTAACGAAGTGCGGACGCGTGCGATGGCGATGATCGGCCTGAGTATCGGCTTGACCTTTTCCGTCAGCCTAGTGCTTGCGCCGATGATTGCCAGCTTTATCGGTGTATCCGGCCTGTTTGCGCTGACCGGTATTCTGACTGTAATCAGTATCGGCGTGGTTGCATGGATGACGCCTGATCCTGAAGTATCCAAAATGCACGAAGATACGCAGGCGCAGCCTTCGCGTATGGGCGAGGTATTGAAAAACCGCCAACTGCTCAATCTCGATTTCGGTATTTTTGCCTTGCATACGGCGCAAATGGCTTTATTTACCGCATTGCCGTTTGCCATGACGCAGTTGGGTTTGGAAAAAATCCATCACTGGCAAGTCTATCTGCCGTCAACCATTACCGGCCTGATTATTATGGTGCCGCTGATTATCGTCGGCGAAACGCGCAACAAACTCAAACAAGTGTTTATCCTGGGTATCGTCTGCATTGCCGCGGCGCAAATCGGTCTGCTGTTTGGAATGCACTCGGTATGGTTGATTACCGCTTATCTGATTGTTTATTTTATTGGTTTCAATGTATTGGAAGCCAGCCTGCCGTCTATGGTGTCGAAAATCGCTCCGTCCGATTTGAAAGGCACCGCGATGGGCGTGTATAACACCATGCAGTCGGTCGGCTTGTTTGTCGGCGGCGCAACCGGTGGTTTATTGTTCCAAAAATACGGTTTTGTAGGCGTATTTGCCTTTTGTAGCGTATTGATGTTGCTGTGGCTGTTATTGGCAGTCATTTCGCCGGCACCGAAACCTGTCAAAAACCTCAGCTATCCGCTTAACGCCGAATGGCAACAAAATCCGGATTTGCTCTACCAAAAATTGACCGAAATTGAAGGCGTTGAAAGCATCAGCTTTAGCGCAGACAAACAAACCATTTATATCAAGGCCTTGCAAAAAGGATTCGACCAAGAGGCCGCCGAAAAAATTATCACAGGAGTGTAAAATGTCATTGAATAAAGTTATCCTCATCGGCCGCCTCGGCCGTGACCCGGAAGTCCGCTATATGCCCAACGGCGAGGCCGTCTGTAACTTCAGCGTTGCCACCAGTGAAACGTGGAACGATCGCAACGGTCAACGCGTAGAACGTACCGAATGGCACAACATCACCATGTACCGCAAACTCGCCGAAATCGCCGGTCAATACCTGCGTAAAGGCAGCCAAGTGTATTTGGAAGGCCGTATCCAAAGCCGTAAATACCAAGGCAAAGACGGCATCGAGCGTACAGCTTACGACATCATCGCCAACGAAATGAAAATGCTCGGCGGCCGCAACGACAACAGCGGCGGCGCACCATACGATGACGGCTACAACCAAGGCGGTCATTCAAGCCAAAGCAGCTACCAACAAGCGCCACAACAGCAATACCAATCTGCTCCGGCTCAAGAACCCCCAGCCGCCCCAGCCCGTCGTCCTGCTCCGGCACAACCGACTGCTCCGGTTGATGATATCGACGACGATATTCCGTTCTAATCATTGAACAAATACAAAGGCCGTCTGAAAAATATACTTTCAGACGGCCTTTTAAATGATTTAAAAGAAAATCCTACATTTGCACCGAGCCGCTGACGGTCAGGCTGATCTCTTCCGAACCGGGGGAGGCAGGTATGCCATCTTCTATTCCTGCCGCCATCTCTGCGGCGGGGATTGCACGCAGCATTTTGGCGTGTGCAAAGTCGCCGCCGACTTGGCGGTTGCCGATATGGCCCAGGTTGAGTTTAACGATTTTGTAGCTGGAGAAGCCGAGCGTTTGGGCGAGATTTTGGGCGCGGTCTTTGAAGCGCAGGATGACGGCTTTGCTCAGTTGGTCGACGGTTTCTTCGCGTTTTTCTTTGGATACGGAAAATGAGGAGCTTTCCAAAACGGCGATATTGATGCTGTCGGCAATCAGGCGGTTGAGTGCTTCAAAGTCTTTGCTTTCTACTTTGAAGTAGGCGTGTTCTTCCCAGCCGGTTTGGGTGCGTTTGCCGTTGGTGTATTGATAGCGCGGGGATGCGTTGCGCTCCATCAGCTCGGCTTTAAATTTGCTGTTTTGGGAGATTTTGTTGAACTGGTTGAATTTTTTCATGAAGGCTTGGTTGACGGCTTGACGGTCTTTGCCTTCGGCGTTGACGCTGAAATGCGCGGTCATGGTATCCCGCGGCACTTCCATATTCGCAGATTCGGAAAATTCAACGATGTTGTAGTTGAGGCTTTCTGCTGCAACGGGCAGGGAGGCGGCTAGCAGTAGGGCGGTAAGGGCTGGGCGGAGCATTTTGTTTTCCTTGTGATGCGGATTTCAAAAAAGTAATTTAGCATGAAAGATGGAAACGTTGGCTTTGGCAAGCGTAAGGATTTGTATGGGTTGAGGCCGTCTGAAAAGAAGTTACTTTGTATCCATCAAGCCGACTTCATGGGGATTGAGGCGGGCTTTTTCTTCTTGACCTAAGCCGACCAATTTCCGCAAGCGGGTCATGTAGGCGTTGACATCAAGGCCCCGTCCGTAGCGTTGTGCTTCCCAGATGGTTTCTGCCAAGGCTTCCATCATATCGTGTTCGGCTTTGACCCAGTCGCCGTTGTAACGGGCGCAAAGTTGTTGGTGGATGGCACGGATGCCCGAGGGCTGATCAATGGCGCTTTGTTCTTGTAGGGAAAGGTGTAGCGACATGTGCAGGAATGGGTTGCTTTCGCCGTCTTCGGGCAACCATTCTTTATCTAAATATTGTTCGATGTCTTTGAGATAGTGTCCGTATTCGGGATGGGCTTCGATAATGCGCAAAGCTTTTTGTTGTAGGCCGTCCAATTGGAGCGGCGCGAGCCTGTGTTGCCAGACGTGGGCAAAGAATCGGCGGACATCGTGGGTGTTTACGTCATACATGATGGGTGTAATTTGATTTTGGGATATGTGATTATATAGCGATTGCGATAAAAAAGGCCGTCTGAAACATATGTTTTCAGACGGCCTTTGTTTTGCAGGCTTTAGCGGCGGTCGATGATTCGGTAATACACTTCGCCGTCTTGGACATAGCCCAATTCGACGCGGGCAATTTCGGCGATGGCCTCTTGTCCGTGTGCCAAATCTTCAACTTCCGCATTGAGGAAATTGTTGCGTAAAGTGAGCGTTTGGTTTTTTTCCTCCTGACGGACGAGCTGCTCCTGCAATTCTTCCGTATGCCCGACGCTGCCTTTGCCAAACCAAAGGCTGTACTGACAGCACAAAAGTGCGAAGGTTAAAACAAAAGTCACCCACTTCATACAATCAATATCCTATATTCTGCTTATTTGCCCAGTTGGTAGAATGCGGCTTTGCCAGGGTAGTAGGCGGCTTCGGCCAATTCTTCTTCGATGCGCAACAATTGGTTGTATTTCGCCATGCGGTCAGAACGGGACAGGGAGCCGGTTTTGATTTGCATACAGTTGGTGGCAACGGCCAAGTCGGCAATGGTGCTGTCTTCGGTTTCGCCGGAACGGTGGCTCATCACGCTGGTGTAGCGGTTGCGTTTTGCCAAGTCAACGGCTTTCAGGGTTTCGCTCAAAGTACCGATTTGGTTTACTTTAACCAGCAATGCGTTTGCCACACCTTTTTTGATGCCTTCAGCCAAGATTTTTGGATTGGTTACGAACAAGTCGTCGCCGACCAATTGAACTCGGCCGCCCAATTTTTCGGTCAACAGTTTCCAGCCTTCCCAGTCGTTTTCGTCCATGCCGTCTTCGATGGAAACGATTGGGAATTCGTTAACCAGGCCTTCCAAGTATTCGGCAAATTCTGCGCTGGTGTAAGAGCGGCCTTCGGCTTCCAGATGGTATTGGCCGTCTTTGTAGAACTCGCTGGATGCGCAGTCCAGGGCGAACAATACGTCTTCGCCTGCTTTGTAGCCTGCGGCTTCGGTTGCTTCGACGATCAGTTGCAGGGCTTCTTTGTGGCTGTTCAGGTTAGGTGCGAAACCGCCTTCGTCGCCCACGGTAGTTGGGAAGCCTTTGGCATCACACAGTTTTTTCAGTGCGTGGAAAATTTCGGCGCCGCAACGCAGGGCTTCACGGAAAGATTTTGCGCCGACAGGCATGATCATGAATTCTTGGATGTTCAGGCTGTTGTTGGCATGTTCGCCGCCGTTGATAACGTTCATCATTGGAACAGGCAGAGCCATTGGGCCTGCACCGCCCAAGTATCGATACAGAGGCAGGCCTGCATCTTCAGCGGCTGCGCGTGCTACGGCCATAGAAACGGCCAAAGTGGCGTTGGCACCCAAGTTGCCTTTGTTTTCAGTACCGTCCAATTCGATCATGATTTGGTCGATATAAGATTGTTCGTTGGCATCGATACCGATGAGGGCTTGTGCGATTTGGTTGTTGACGTGGTCAACGGCTTTCAATACGCCTTTGCCCAAGTAACGGGATTTGTCGCCGTCACGCAGTTCCAAAGCTTCTTTTTGGCCGGTTGATGCGCCGCTAGGTACGGCTGCGCGTCCCATGACGCCGGATTCCAACAATACGTCACACTCTACGGTAGGGTTGCCGCGGGAGTCCAAAATTTCGCGTGCAAAAATATCAACGATTGCGCTCATGAATATCTCCAAATAGGATGGTAAAAGAAAAGTAGCTTTGTTACGTTTCAGACGGCCTTAAGGATGATTGCCAAAGTCTGATGAATGCAGACATTATACCGTCTTTGCCAAGTATGGTATCGGAGTCGGTATGAAACTGACTGTAAGTTTGTTTCACGTCAATATCGCTCAAACAAACATAAGCTGTATAGTGTAACATTTTTTACCCTTTTTAGGGTGAAAAGCTGATTAAATAAGGCATAAGGCCGTCTGAATAGCGGATTAGCCTTCGCCCAAAATCATTGAGCCTACGCCGTCATCGGTCAGCACTTCCAAAAGCAGGGCGTTGGGAACGCGACCGTCTATGATATGCGTGGCTTTGACGCCGCTTTTGGCAGCTTCGACGGCAGAGGCAATTTTAGGCAGCATACCGCCGTACAGCGTGCCGTCTTCAATCAGTTCGTCAATGCGGCTTGGTGTCAGGGTAGTCAGTAATTTGCCTTCTTTATCCAGTACGCCGGGGATATTGGTCATCATCAGCAGTTTTTCGGCCTGAAGTTTTTCCGCCAGTTTGCCGGCAACCAAGTCGGCATTGATGTTGAACGCTTCGCCGTTTTGACCTACGCCGACGGGTGCGATGACCGGAATGCAGCCGCGTTCGACCAAGCCTTCCACCAAACGGGTATCGATGTCTGCCACTGTACCGACTTGGCCGATGTCCACGCCGTTTTGTTCTGGCGTGTCGATCAGGAGTTTTTCCGCTTTGATGAAGTGGTTGTCCCGACCGGTAATGCCGACGGCGCGACCGCCGAAGGTGGTAAGCATGGAAACGATTTCTTTATTGACGTGCCCGCCCAAAACCATTTCCACAATGTCCATGGTTTCGCTGTCGGTCACGCGCATACCTTGAACAAACTCCCCTTTTTTACCGACTTTTTCCAACATTTCATTGATTTGCGGACCGCCGCCGTGAACGATGACGGGATGCAGGCCGATTAGTTTGAGCAGGACGACATCACGTGCGAAACCCTCTTTTAAGGCAGGTTCGGTCATGGCGTTGCCGCCGTATTTGATGACGATGATGGAGCCGGAAAAACGGCGGATATAAGGTAAAGATTCGGCAAGGACACGCGCCTTGATGGCAGGGGAGACAGATTGTTGCTGGGTCATGGTTTCAACCTTGTTTCATGATTTCGGCCTTATCTTAATCCCAAAGGCCGTCTGAAACAATATTTCCAAGCGCTTGAAATCCTGTTAAATCAGTTAAATGGTTGAAACCAGCCTCATGCAAACGGTAAAATGACGGTTTGCTTCGGCCTCTTCGCCGATTACTAAGGATACCCATGATGAAAATCAGCACCCAATTCGATGCCGGTTCGGTCGTTATCAAAGACTTGAGCAACCCTGCCGATATCCGCCTCGCCCTGCGTCCCGACAATGCTTCGGAGTTTGCCCAATGGTTTTACTTCCGTTTGCAGGGTGCGGCCTATCAAAACTGCGTGATGCATTTTGAAAATGCGGCGGACGCTGCGTATCCTTTGGGCTGGGAGGACTATCAGGCTTGCGCCTCTTACGACCGCCAAAATTGGTTCCGCGTGCCGACCAGCTACGAAAACGGCGTGTTGACCATCAACCATACGCCTTTGTCCAACAGCGTTTACTACGCTTATTTCGAGCCTTATTCCCACGAGCAGCATTTGAACCTTTTGGGCGATGCGCAGGGCAGCGGCTTGTGCCGTATCGACGATTTGGGCAGCACTGTTCAAGGCCGCGACATCAATCTTCTGACCATCGGCAACCAAGTCGAAAGCGATATGAAAGTCTGGATTATCGCCCGTCAACATCCGGGCGAAACCATGGCGGAATGGTTTGTCGAAGGTTTGCTGGGCCGCCTGCTTGATCCGCAAGATCCGACCGCGCGTATGCTGCTTGACCGCGCGACTTTCTACATTGTGCCGAATATGAATCCGGACGGTTCGGTTTTGGGTAATCTGCGCACCAATGCCGCCGGCGCCAACCTCAACCGCGAATGGGAAACCCCGACTTTGGAGCGAAGTCCTGAAGTCTTTACCGTCCGCGAAAAAATGATGGAAACCGGTGTGGATTTGTTCTTGGATATTCACGGCGATGAAGGTCTGCCGTTTGTCTTTGTGGCCGGTACCGAAGGCGTGCCGAACTACAACGAGCGCATCGAAGCCTTAGAAGATCAATTCAAACTGGCGTTGCTCAATGCCAGCCCAGATTTCCAAGACGATTACGGCTATGACAAAGATGCGCCGGGTCAGGCAAACATGACTTTGGCGACCAACTGGGTCGGCAATCATTTCAACTGCCTTGCCTATACTTTGGAAATGCCGTTTAAAGACAATGCCAACCTGCCGGACGACGATTTCGGCTGGAACGGTCAACGCTCGCTGCGCTTGGGTGAGGCAATGTTGTCTGCTATTTTGAATGTGGTTGGCGATTTGCGTTAAATCGTCCGATACTGCATACAGGCCGTCTGAAAGTTCAGGCTTTCAGACGGCCTTTGAGATAAGGAACACACATTATGATGATACATCCCCAGTTTGATCCGGTGCTGATCAGCATCGGCCCGCTTGCCATCCGCTGGTATGCCTTGAGCTATATTGTCGGCTTTATCCTGTTTACGATTTTGGGCCGCCGTCGTATCGCGCAGGGCAATTCTGTGTTTACTAAAGAAACACTCGACGATTTCCTGACTTGGGGTATCCTGGGCGTCATCTTGGGCGGCCGTATCGGCTACGTTTTGTTTTATAAATTTTCCGACTATCTTGCCAACCCTTTGGATATTTTCAAAGTTTGGGAAGGCGGCATGTCGTTTCACGGCGGCTTCTTGGGCGTGGTCGTTGCCATGTGGCTGTTTGGCCGCAAGCACAACATCAGTATCTTGAAATTGATGGATACCGTTGCGCCGCTCGTACCGCTGGGCTTGGCTTCCGGCCGTATCGGCAACTTTATCAACGGCGAACTTTGGGGTCGCGTGACCGAACTCAATGCTTTCTGGGCGATGGGTTTCCCGCAAGCGCGTTACGAAGATGCGGAAGCTGCGGCGCACAATCCTTTGTGGGCCGAATGGCTGCAACAATACGGTATGCTGCCGCGCCATCCGTCTCAGCTTTACCAATTTGCCCTTGAAGGCATTTGCCTGTTTGTCATTGTTTGGATTTTTTCTAAAAAACCGCGTCCGGCCGGTCAAACAGCAGCATTGTTCTTGGGCGGTTACGGTTTGTTCCGCTTTATTGCCGAATTTGCCCGCCAGCCTGACGACTATCTCGGTCTGTTGACCTTGGGCTTGTCCATGGGTCAATGGTTGAGCGTACCGATGATTGTATTGGGTGTGATTGGTTTTGTTTGGTTTGGCCGTAAAAACAGTGTTGCCAAAGCATAAATAAAACAATAAATAAAGGCCGTCTGAAAACCTTTTCAGACGGCCTTTTTATGGCTTCAAGCAAACGGATTTCAGGTTTAACCGAAAAAGCCCATTTTGACTTGAATGAGTTTTTCCAACTCCGGCAGGACGCGGCGGCGTGAGACGAAGAAGATAATGTGGTCGCCGTCTTGCAGGATGGTTTCGGTGTGGTGTCCCATGATGACTTCGCCGGTTTCGCCGCGGACGATGGCGGCGATGTAGCAGTCGCTCGGCCATTTGATGCCGCTGATGCGGCGGCCGACGATGGAGGAAGTGTTTTTATCGCCGTGTACCACCACTTCGATGGCTTCGGCCGTACCGCGGCGCAAAGGATGGACGGCAACGATGTCGCCGCGGCGGATGTGGGCCAGAATGGAGCCGATGGTAATCAGATGGGGAGAAACAACGATGTCGATTTTGTTACCTTCGAGCAAATCGACGTAGCTTGAGCGGTTGACGATGGTAATTACGCGTTTGGCACCAAGGTTTTTCGCCAACAGACTGGACATGATGTTGTTTTCGTCATCATTGGTCAGCGCGCAGAAGACGTCGATTTCGTCGATGTATTCTTCGTCCAGCAGGGTTTCGTCGGTGGCTGAACCTTGCAGGACGAGGGTGTTGTCCAGATTCTCGGCCAGCCATTCGGCGCGGTGGGGTTTGTATTCGATGATTTTGATGTCGTATTTGGATTCGAGCTGCTTGGCGAGGCGGTAGCCGATGTTGCCGCCGCCGGCAATCATGATGCGGCGGGTACGCGCTTCTTTCGGACGCAATTCGCGCATGATGGCTTCAACGCTGTTGATGTCGGCGGCAAACAGGACTTCATCGCCTTCGATGATGACGGTTTGCGGGGTGGGGACGATCAGGCGGTTGTTGCGGTAGATGGCGCAGATTTGGCAGTCAACGCCTTCGAGCAGGTGCTGGTTGATGTCGGCAATTTCACGCCCGATCAGCAACCCGCCTTTGCGGGCTTGAACAATCACCATGCGCACTTTATCGTTGGCGAAACTGAGTACCTGCAATGAGCTGGTGTAGTTGAGCAGGCCGACGAGTTGTTCGGTAACTAGCTGTTCGGGGCTGATGGTTTCGGTAATGCCGAAGATGTTGAGGCTGCCTTCTTCGGGTTTGTCGCTGCCGGCAACCGGATATTCGAGGTATTCGCTTGAGCGTACGCGTGCAATACGGCTGGGGATGTTGAACAGGTCGGCGGCGATTTTGGAGGCAACGATGTTGGTTTCGTCGCTGCGGGTCAGGGCAAGCAGGAGGTCGGAGTCCGCCGCACCTGCCTGTTCGAGGGTAAAGGGCGATGCGCCGTTGCCGACGATGGTTTGGACATCAAGGCGGCTGCTGATACGGTTGAGCGCTTTTTCGTCGATGTCGATAATAGTGACGTCGTTGCTGGGAACGGAGGCAAGGTTTTGGGCGACGGTCGAACCGACTTGGCCGCTGCCGAGGATGAGTATTTTCACGGTAATTGAGTGTGTTCGGTAAAAATGGAATTGTAACAAAAGGCCGTCTGAAATTGGAGTTCTCAGACGGCCTGTGTTTTAAATAAGCCAGAGGGTTACCAGTAGCCCAAAACTTTCCACCACAATATACCGACAGTGCCGAAAATCAGGATTTCGAGCACGCTCATGATGAAGCCGGCTTTCCATCATTCGGTCATGGTCACATAGTTGGAGCAGTAAATGACAGGAGCGGAACCAGTGGCGTAGTGGGTTAGCGACATCATGATGCCGGTAGCGGATGCCATAACCAGGGCAAACAACATCGGTGGTGCACCCAAGGCCAAGCCTGCGCCGTAGAATGCGCCGAACATGGCAGTAACGTGTGCCGTGCCGCTGGCGAAAACGTAGTGGGCGTAGAGGTAGGCCAGCATCAACAGGGCACAACCGGCTTCCCAACCCAAGCCCATGTGGGCGATACCGCTTTGCATGGAGTCGGATAACCAGCTGATGAGGCCCAGTTTATTGAGGAAGTTTGCCATCATCACCAAGGCCGCAAACCAAACGATGGTGTCCCACGCGCTTTTTTCTTTCAGCGCGTCGTCCCAAGTCAGTACGCCGGTCAAAAGACACAGGCTCAAGCCGAGGAAGGTGGTGGCGGTAGCATCAACTTTCACGCCGAACAGCATCTCGGGATTGGGACGAGTGGGCGGAATTTTATAAACCGTTCGTAGCATCAACTTTCACGCCGAACAGCATCTCGGGAATACCCGCCCACAACAGCAGCAGAACCAGGAAAATGCCCAGCATGATTTTTTCTTCACGCTTCATCGGTCCCATGGCAGCCAAATGCTCTTTTGCCAATGCAGTGGCGTTAGGGGTTTGTTTGATTTCAGGCGGATACAGGAAATACAGCACCAGCGGCATCAGCCGCATAGCAAGCAGGCCGGGTACGACCATCGCCAAGAACCAAGTACCCCAAGAGAGTTGGATTTGCGAATTGGTGGCTTTGGCAACCAATTCGACTACCAGCGGATTGGGTGCGGTAGCAGTGATAAAAATCAGACAGGTAATCACGTTGGAGTGGAAGTTGACCAAAGAAAGGTATTTACCGATTTTGCCTTCCGTGCCTTTTTCAGGATCGCAGTCGAAGCTTAAGGCAATGGATTTCATAATCGGATGCACAATCGCACCGCCGCGCGCGGTATTACTCGGCGTTACCGGACCGATGACCAAGTCGGCCAATGCCAAGCTGTAACCTACGCCCAGCGTGCGTTTGCCGAAGAGGGAAATCAAGAGGTAGCCGATACGCATACCCAAGCCGGTTTTCAACAGGCCGCGCGAGATGATGATGGCGATACCGATCATCCAGATGAGTGAGTTGTTGAGGCTGCTCAAAGCGTCTTTGGTTGCGTCGGCGGCTTTTTCGTTGGTCACGCCGGTCAGCGCGACCAAGGTAATGCCCAAAATCGCCATTGCACCGATAGGCATGGCTTTGCCGATGATGCCGGCAATGATGCCGACAAACAATGCCAAAAGATGCCATGCGTCAGGCGATACGCCTTGAGGAACGGGGATAACGAACCAGATAAGCAGCGTCAGCACAAGTGCGACCGCAGCAGGAATTGGCTTGAAGCCCATGTTGAGTCTCCTAGTTTGAGGTATCGGGGAAATCGGATTTCAGACGACGTGTGCCTGATTTTGGCGGGGAGAGGTCGTCTGAAACGTATTTGGGTGTGGTTGTTTTTATGTTTTTCTTTTGGGTGTTTGTGTCATGCGTATTTTTGTGTTGCCATCTTTTTCAGACGACGTTTCTTGAGCTTTTACGTTTTGCCCTCTCCCTAACCCTCTCCCACGGGGAGAGGGAATAATGGCGTTGAAATCAACCGTTATCAGATTTTCGCAATCTGTCCCCTCTACCCGCGGGAGAGGGAATAATGGTGCTGAAATCAACCGTTATCGGATTTTCTGTAATCCGTCCCCTCTTCCCGTGGGAGAGGGTTAGGGAGAGGGCAAAACCTCAAGATACACCGTATCGTTTTTTTCTGCTGGCGAAGCATTTGGTAAGTAGTTTGGGAAGGTTCGGTTGTGAAACCCAACAAAGAATTAAATGTTGGTTCATGTCCCAACCTACGAGCATTTTTCAGACGACCTCCTATATAGAAAAGGTCGTCTGAAACGCCGTATCGGATTAATCCTGCTCCGCCGGCAGGCCGTATTCTTCGGGGAAGGTGCGCAGCGAGCTTTGCAACACGGTAACCGCGCCGTCAATCAGGCCGCAGCGGCCGCTTCGTGGCAACAGTTGGCACAGGCTTTGCAAGGCGCGGAGGTCGTCTGAAGTGCCGATGCCGGTATCCACGCGGTTGAGCAGGCGTGAAAGTTGGAACGTGCCGCCTTTGCATGGCGGGCATTGTCCGCATGAGTTGGACGCAAAAAATTCCACATACTCAGCCACTTTGCGCACGACGCTGGTTCCTTCGGAAATCACAATCATCGCGCCCGTGCCGAGGCTGGATTTGCGTTCGCGCACGGACACGAAGTCCAAAGGCACATCCAAATCTTTTACGGTCAGGAGCGTGTTTGACGGACCGCCGGTAAATACAGCTTTAAACGTCCGTCCTTCGAGCATACCTCCGCCGTGGTCGAAAATCAGCGATTGCAGGGTCGTACCCATCGGCAGTTCGTACAGACCCGGATTCAATACGTCGCCGGAGAGCGAGTAGAGTTTCGTGCCTGCAGCATCGCCCAGACCCAGCGATTTGTACCATTCCGCGCCTTTGGCAAGGATTTGCGGGATGTTGGCGAAGGTTTCGGTGTTGTTGATTAAGGTCGGTTCGCCTTCTACGCCGCTTTCAGCAGGGAACGGCGGCTTGCGGCGCGGGAACGGGAAACCGCCTTACAACCATGAAATCACGGCGGTTTCTTCGCCGCCGATGTAGCGGCCTGAAGTTTCGACCAATTTCAGGTCTAAAGGTTTGCCCAGATAGTTTTCGATGCGGATGAACAAATCGCTTTTTTTCCACTGCTCGATGGCGGGTACGATGGCGGCAATGGATTCGGTCTGGTGCGGGTTGACATACATAATCGCTTTGTTGGCGCGGCAGGCGACGGCGGCAATCAGTACGCCCTCGATGACTTGGTGCGGCGTTTTCGCCAGCAGCACGCGGTCTTTGAACGTACCCGGTTCGTCTTCGTTGGCATTACAGACGACGTATTTGTCGCCGTGTTTGCTTTGTGCGGCAACGGCCGCCTCCCATTTGCGCCAGGTCGGGAAACCTGCGCCGCCCATGCCGCAGAGGTTGGCGTCTTGCAGCTTGGAAACGATGCTTTGAGGATCGGCAAGTGCCGCCAGCAGGCCTTCGCCGCCGCCGACTTTGCGCCACGCGGCCAAATCCGCGCCGACTTGACGGGACGAGTGCAGTAAGTTTTGATTGGCTTGGTTCATGATTGTTGCTCCTGCAAACCGGCGTGTTCGCGCAAATCGAATTTGCCGTAGTCGGGATATAAAACGGGGGCTTTGATGTCGCTGGTCAGTCCGGCGCGGGTCATTTCGCGTTGCAGATCGTGGACGTGTCCGACACCGCCGCGTACTTTTTTCAGCGGCAGGCCGCAATTTGCGGCAGCCTTACCTGCGCGGCGGCCGAAGCTGATGATGTCCAAAAGCGCGTTGCCCATCAGGCGGTTGCGGCCGTGGATGCCGCCGGTTACTTCGCCGGCGCAATAGAGGCCTTCGACGCAGGTTGCGCCGTCGCCGTTGATTTCGACACCGCCGTTTTGGTAGTGCAGGGTCGGATGAATCATTACAGGCTCGACGGCGGGGTCGATGCCGCATTTATGGGCGACGTGGCCGAGCGTAACCAAACGGTTCAACACATCAGGATCGTTTTCAATCAGGCGCGGGGTGTCGAGGAACACGCCGACCTGTCCGTCGCGTACTACGCCGCGGCCTTCGCGGCACTCGCGCAAAATGGCGGCGGCAACAACGTCGCGCGGCTGCAGTTCGTCAACGAAACGTTCGCCCAAGCCGTTGACCAGTTTGGTCCCTGCGGAACGCACGGCTTCGGAAATCAGTGCGCCCGCCAAGTGCGGCGGATGGGCGACGCCGGTCGGATGGTATTGGAATGAATCGATGTCGCGCAGTTTCGCGCCGATGCGGTATGCCATCACCAGACCGTCGGCGGTTGCACCGTAGTGGTTGGAAGTGGCGAAACCCTGCAAATGCAGCCGTCCGCTGCCGCCGGTTGCCAAGACCACGGCTTTGGCGTGAACCAATACCAAAGAGCTTTTTTCCAAATCATACAAAATCGCGCCGACGCAGCGGCCGTGTTCGTCCGACAATAATTCGATGGCGGGGTGGCGGTTGAGCTGGGTAATGTTTTCGTCGAGTTCGACCGCCTCGCGCAGTACGCGCATCATTTCGAGGCCGGTAAAGTCGCGGTAGCTCAGGATGCGCGGCACGGTCGTGCCGCCTGCACGTTTTCGGCTCAACATGCCGTTGCTGTCCGCGCCTTTGGCAAGGTCGAAAGTCATGCCCAAACCGATCAGCCAGCGGATGGCGGACGGCGCGTCGGTAACCATTTGCGCCACCAATTCTTTCTTGCCTGCGTTGTGGCCGCCTTTGATGGTGTCATCAAAGTGTTGTTGCAGGCTGTCTTCCGCGCCGACTGCAGCCTGAATGCCGCCTTCTGCCATTACCGTATTGCTGTCGCCGATACGCAGCTTGTTCGCCATAATCACGCGCGCGCCTGCTTCGGTCGCAGACAACGCCGCCGCCGCACCCGCACCGCCGCCGCCGATAACCAGCACGTCGGTGTTCAAATGTTCCGCGCCCGACAAATCATAGTCGTCAATCAGCGGATGACTGATCAGCAGTTTCGCCAAATCAGGATGGCAGTAATCGCCCGTATTCGGACCGATGGGCAGTTTGACGCGCGCATTGGCCTGATAGTCGGGGTGAAACTGGCTCAACAATTCGTTTTTTTCCGGCAGGTCGCCACGCAGTTCCAATGAGGAAGCGCGCAGGTTGGCAAGGGCGGTTTCGTAGTCTATGCCTTGGATTTTTTTCGCCATCACATTGCCTCCTCTTCAAATTCGACTTTCATTTTGCCGCTGTCGATTTCTTGCAGGCGGCGCATCAAATCCACAGGGCGTAATGTACGCGCCGCTTTCATACGGCGTGCGAACAAGCCCAAGTGGTTCGGACGGATGTGTTCGGGGCAGGAGAGGGTGCAGAGGTTGCACATCACACATTGGTCGAAGGTCAGAGCAGCCGCGCCGAAATCGCCGGAAACTACTTGCGCTACGCCGTTTTCCACTTGCAAACCTTTAGGACAGGCGCGATTACAGCCGCCGCAATGGCGGCAGTTTTGCGCTTCAGGAAAGGCTTTGGCGGTATCGTCCAAACAGTTCCAGCCGTCGCCGACCTCGCTCACGTCGTAATATTGGATATGCTCGGGAATGAAGTAGTCCAAGAAGCTGACCTGCATCCCTTCTTCGACTTTGGTTTCACACGCCAACGCAGTCGTTACCTCACGCTCGCCTTCCTTGCGTATCATGCAGCGGCACGAACCGCACATGCCTTGCCCCATACAACCGACGTTGGCAGTAATCGCGCTGCCGGCACGGGCATAGGCCTGAATGATTGACGAGTCGGCGGAAGCTTTGACTTCATGGCCGTCTATGGTCAGGGTTAACAAATTTTCATTCATGGTTTGTTCCTGTGAAATTGGAAGTTGGAATAGTGGATAATTTAATTAATTGTATTTTTATTACATTTATTGCGTGTGAGGGAATATCCAAGTTATTTACTCAGAAATTCTTTTAAAATCAATATTTATCTGTATGAGTCGAAGTGTATTAGAATTTAGTGGTTTTGATGATAGGGATAACCTAAGGTTTCATAGAGGAATGATTGTAAACAAAAAATGACACGGATTTTACAATTGTGTATTGTATTGGAAAATAAGAAAGGCTGTCTGAAATTTTGTTAGTTTCCTTTTAAATACAAGCTACTAAATTTCTTTCTCAGATACTTAAGGCAAATATTTTCAGACGGCCGTGCAATAAGATTATCATTTAAAAACAATGTAATTTTACTTCTATTTAAGTGAATGGCTAGTGGATATAGATTATCAATAACCAAGTAATTTAATGCGATATTAAATTTCATTTAAATCAATAAGGTATGAAAATGATATTGTCTGGGTCATTCATTTGAAAGCACTATTACACTATTGAAGGCCGTCTGAAAAAATCGGTCTCTTAAAGAAATAAACAAATCCTCCCTACCATGACTCCGAAAAGGAACACAATCATGACCGTCATCAAGCAAGAAGACTTTATCCAAAGTATTTTTGACGCTTTCCAATTCATCAGCTACTACCATCCTAAAGACTACATTCAGGCTTTGTATAAGGCTTATCAAAAAGAAGAAAACCCTGCCGCCAAAGATGCGATGGCGCAAATTTTGGTCAATAGCCGTATGTGTGCTGAAGGCCATCGTCCGATTTGTCAGGATACCGGTATTGCGACCGTATTCTTGAAAGTGGGTATGGATGTGCAGTGGGATGCCGAGATGAGCGTACAGGAAATGGTTAACGAAGGCGTACGCCGTGCATACACCTATCCTGACAACAAACTGCGCGCCTCTGTATTGGCTGACCCGGCTGGCAAACGTCAAAATACCAAAGACAACACGCCTGCCGTTGTACATATGGAAATCGTGAAAGGTGACAAAGTCGAAGTCACTTGCGCAGCCAAAGGCGGCGGTTCTGAAAACAAAACCAAAGTTGCCATGCTCAACCCTTCAGACAATATCGTTGATTGGGTATTGAAAACCGTTCCTCAAATGGGTGCCGGCTGGTGTCCTCCGGGCATCTTGGGTATCGGTATCGGCGGTACGCCTGAAAAAGCAGTGTTGATGGCAAAAGAGAGCCTGATGAGCCATATCGATATTCAGGAGCTTAAAGAAAAAGCCGATTCCGGTGCAGAATTGTCTACAACCGAAGCCCTGCGTTTGGAACTCTACAAAAAAGTAAATGCTTTGGGCATCGGCGCACAAGGTTTGGGCGGTTTGAGCACCGTGCTGGATGTCAAAATCCTTGACTACCCAACCCACGCGGCTTCCAAACCGATTGCCATGATTCCAAACTGCGCAGCTACCCGCCACATCGAATTTGAATTGGACGGCTCAGGCCCGGCCAAACTGGAAGCCCCATCTTTGGAAGATTGGCCGGATCTGACTTACAGCCCTGACAACGGCAAACGAGTCGATGTCAACAACCTGACCAAAGAAGAAGTGGCCACATGGAAAACCGGCGACGTATTGTTGCTAAACGGTAAAATCCTGACCGGCCGCGATGCCGCGCACAAACGTTTGGTTGATATGCTCAATAAAGGCAAAGAATTGCCGGTAGATTTCACCAACAAACTGATTTACTACGTCGGCCCGGTTGATCCAGTCCGTGACGAAGTTGTTGGCCCGGCCGGTCCGACTACTTCCACTCGTATGGATAAATTTACCCGCCAAATGCTGGAACAAACCGGCCTCCTGGGTATGATCGGTAAATCCGAACGCGGCGCAGCGACTTGTCAAGCCATTGCCGATAACAAAGCTGTTTACCTGATGGCTGTCGGCGGCGCGGCATATTTGGTTGCCAAAGCCATTAAAGCATCTAAAGTCTTGGCGTTCCCAGAATTAGGTATGGAAGCGATTTACGAATTTGAAGTCAAAGACATGCCTGTGACTGTTGCGGTGGATAGCAACGGCGAATCGGTTCACGCCATTGCGCCAAAACAATGGCAGGCCAAAATCGGTATTATTCCGGTTGAAGCTTGATATTTGACTGAATAATCAAAGGCCGTCTGAACGATTTCAGACGGCCTTTTTTGCTTGCAAATAATTCAAATGTTTTCAAACAAGTAAATTTCCCTTTCTAAAAAGCACTTGTCAAAATCAGCGTTTGAAACTAAAATTCACGGCTTATCGAGTCGGAGTGTGGCGCAGTCTGGTAGCGCACTTGCATGGGGTGCAAGGGGTCGAAGGTTCGAATCCTTTCACTCCGACCAAAGAATTGGAAAGAGCCGTTTTAAAAACGGCTCTTTTTTTGTTTGGATGATTTATCTGAATAATGTGTCCGAATGGATTTTAAAACTTGATACCAATGCTGTCTGAAACAAAACCTGCTTTCTCAAAAGCAGGTTTTGTTGTTTATAAAGCAGGCTATTCGGTACTATCTTTCAGCGTGTCTCGATAAGTATAAAGATAAGATGCACCAACAAATGATGCGCCACCGACGACATTGCCCAGAAATACGGGAATCATATTGAAGAAAAATTGTCCCCATGTGATGTTTGCGCCTGCCAAAATACCTGCGGGGATAACGAACATATTGGCGACAAGGTGTTGGAAGCCGTTTAATACGAAAATCATGACGGGGAACCAAATGGCCAGCATTCGTCCGGTTGTGTTTTTAGCAGCAAAGTGCAGCCACGCGCTCATGCAGACCATCCAGTTACATGCGACCGCCGATACAAAAGCGCGACCGAAATCCATATGGACTTTTGCTTCCGCGACGACAATGTTTTTTTCTGCTACGCTGCCTTCAATCATGCCGACATAGTATCCGAGGAAAAACGCCATCGCCAGCGTACCCACCAAATTGCCCATGCAGACGATAACCTAGTTGCGCAGCAGCATTTTGGAGGAAATCCGTCCGGCCAATCTGCCTAAAGACATGATCATCATGTTACTGGTTACCAGCTCGCCGCCGCCAAGTAGGATACAAATCAAGGCGATAGGGAACACGGCTGCGCCGAGTAAAGTGGCAAAACCACTCCATTCATGAGGTATGCCGCTGACTACTTTTAAATAGGCAAGATATCCAAAGCCGATGTATCCGCCGGCTAAAACGCTCAAGATTGCCAGTGTGGGAATGCTGGATTGTGCTTTGGCGCAGCTTTTGTCGAGAACAACCTGTAAAATTTCCTGTGGGTATAAATCGCGCGAAGCCATGATGTTCCTTAAAGTGGGTTGAGGAGGGAACGCCGTTTTAAATGTGGCGCAAACTGTCGCGGTAGGGCAGTGTTATAAGGAGCCGGTGTACGGTCTTTGTTTTATCAATCAGCCTGAATTAAACATAAAAAACAGATACTTCACCTTGCTTTAGCTCAAAAGAAATATTATTACATTTTGCTTCTGTATTAAAAAAGGCCGTCTGAACGTTGAGGTTTCAGACGGCCTTGTTTTGATTTTTTAAACTTACAAATGAGCCAGCTTTGCATTGCTTTCGCGAGGAATAGGGCGTGGATTGCCTTGTGAATCGATAGCGACGTAAGTGAACACGGCTTCTGTAACCAGTTGGCGGTCTTCCGTTACCATATCGTTCATCAAAGTCTTCACCCATACTTCGATTTTTAGTTGCAAAGAAGTATTGCCTACGCGGACGCAATGACCGTAGCAACATACAACGTTGCCGACCTTTACCGGCCTGATAAAATTCATTTCTTGAACGGCCACGGTTACAATTCGTCCCTGTGCGATTTCTGCCGCCAAAATACCGCCGCCCAGATCCATTTGCGACATAATCCAGCCGCCGAAGATATCCTGATTAGGATTGGTATCGCGCGGCATGGCTACCGTACGCAATAAAAGTTGTCCTTCGGGTGCAGCATGTGTTTGTTTGTTGTCAGCCATAAATAATCCTGTCAAAAAATTGCTATTTTACGTCATTTATAGCGATAAACCTATGTAGGCCGTCTGAAAAATCAGCAGGCAAAGTGTTACAATCAACATATTCATCAGACAAAGGAGAAAGCTCATGTATCCGATTCAAGAACCACGCAATAGCGGCCTTTTGCGCGTATCCGACATTCACGAAATCTACTGGGAAGAATCAGGCAATCCTGATGGCCACCCCGTGATTTTCCTGCATGGCGGCCCCGGAGCAGGCGCATCACCTGCCTGTCGCGGCTTTTTCAATCCAGAGCATTTCCGCATCGTCATAATCGACCAACGCGGTTGTGGACGTTCCAAACCCTATGCCTGTATCGAAGACAACACCACATGGGATTTGGTTGCCGATATTGAAAAAGTACGCGAAATGCTCGGTATCCAAAAATGGCTGGTTTTCGGAGGCTCATGGGGCAGCACCTTGTCGCTGACTTATGCCGAAACCCATCCCGATCGCGTCAGCGGCTTAGTTTTGCGCGGTATTTTCCTGTGCAGGCCGTCTGAAATGGCATGGTTGAACGAAGCAGGCGGCGTCAGCCAAATTTATCCGGCGCAATGGCAAAAATTCATTGCCCCCGTGGCCGAAAACAAACGCCAAGCCCTAATTAAAGCCTATCATGAAATGCTGTTCAGCGAAGATGAAGCCACACGCCTCAAAGCGGCCAAATCATGGGCAGATTGGGAAAGCTACCTTATTCAGTTTGAACCTAAAGACGTGGATGAAGACCCACAAGCCTCCCTTGCCATCGCAAGAATGGAAAATCATTACTTCGTGAACGAAGGCTGGTTACAGGGCGATAAAGCCATTTTGGCAAACATCGATAAAATCCGCCATATCCCAACCATCATCGTTCAAGGCCGCTACGACCTATGCACTCCGATGCAAAGCGCGTGGGAACTCTCGCAAGCCTTCCCTGAAGCGGAATTAAGAATCGTCCAAGCAGGCCACTCTTCTTTTGATCCCTTGCTTTCCGAAGCATTAGTGAAAGCGGTGGAGGATATTAGAAGCAAGTTATAAAGATTAATCAATGACAATGCCGTCTGAAAAAGTTTCAGACGGCATTTTTTCTATTTACATATTAAATTTAATATCATATTATCATTGCATGATATCAGTTTGAATTTTTTAGAATTTCAATATGAAATCTCTAATTTACTACGCCCATTCCGCGCAAGACAAACTCGGCAATCTCTTACCTTACGAACATTGGCAAACCTTGCAAAGCCATTCGGTAAATGTTGGTGAAATGGCGGCGGAGTTTGCTCGGGTATTTGGTACGCAGGAGATTGCCTGCCAGACGGGGAAATTGCATGATTTGGGGAAATATTCAGAAGCCTTTAATCACCGATTGCATGGCGGCCCTCCAGTCGATCACGCTACCGCCGGAGCAAAAATTGCTGTCAAGCGTTGGGGGGATGTTATCGGCAAGCTGATGGCGTTTTGCATTGCGGGGCATCATGCGGGGCTTGCAAATGGCAATGGCGAAGGTGATAACCGCCGTACGTTAAAGCAGCGTTTAGCATTGCAATTCGGCGCAGATATTCCCGCCCTCGATAACCTGTGGCAACAAGAAATCAAACTCCCTCAAAACCTGTCAGCACCGCCACTCAAAGCCGACGCGCATCATCCTTTTTTCTCCTACGCCTTCTTCACCCGAATGCTTTATTCTTGCTTGGTGGATGCCGATTATCTTGATACTGAAGCCTTTTATTCAAGCCTAGAAAACAAAGCCAGCGAGCGCGGCGGTTATCCCGATCTAAACGCCCTACAACACAATTTCAATCAATTTATCAACGATTTCAGACGACGTATCGCCCAAGCTCCAGAGCAAACTGAAGCTGAAAAACGCAATGCCGCCTTAAACCGCTTGCGCAGTGAAATTCTCGATCATGCCGTAGAACAAGCGGCACAACCGCAAGGGCTGTTCACGCTTACCGTGCCGACCGGCGGCGGCAAAACTTTCACTTCCATGGCGTTCGCGCTGGAACACGCCAAACAGCACGATATGCGGCGCGTAATTTACGTCATCCCGTTCACCAGCATCATCGAACAAAATGCCGCCGAGTTTCGCAAAGCCTTTGGCGAATTGGGAGAACAAGCCGTGTTGGAACACCACAGCACCTTCGACGACGGCGAACTGCAAGACGACGCCACCAAAGATAAATTGCGCCTTGCTTCGGAAAATTGGGACGCGCCGATTGTCGTGACCACCGCCGTGCAATTCTTCGAATCCCTCTTTGCCGACCGCTCCTCCCGCTGCCGCAAGCTGCACAACATCGCAGGCTCCGTCATCATCCTAGACGAAGCGCAAATGCTGCCGCTCAATCTTTTGCTGCCCATCATGCAAGCCATCAAAGAATTGGCGCAAAACTATCATTGCTCTGTCGTCATGTGCACCGCCACCCAGCCAGCCGTGCAAGCCGAAAACGGCTTCTATCGCGGCTTTGAAAACGTGCGCGAAATCGCCCCAAAACCGACCGCACTTTTCGATAAACTGCGCCGCACCACCGTGCAACACATCGGCACACAAACCGACGCCGACTTGCTCGCCAAACTTGGCGAGCACCCGCAAATGCTTATCATCGTCAACAACCGCCGCCACGCCCGCAGCCTGTATGACCAAGTCAAATACCTTGACGGCACATTCCACCTGACCACCTTAATGTGCGCCAAACACCGCAGCCAAAAGCTTGATGAGATCCGAGGCCGTCTGAAAAACGGCGAACCCTGCCGCGTTATCGCCACCTCCTTAATCGAAGCAGGCGTGGATGTGGATTTTCCGCTGGTGATGCGCGCCGAAGCAGGTTTAGACAGCGTTGCCCAAGCCGCCGGACGCTGCAACCGCGAAGGCAAAAGGCCGCCTGAAAACAGCTTTGTATGGATATTCGCACCCGAAGAACAATGGAAAGCCCCGCCTGAACTTGCCACCCAAGCCGCCGTTATGCGCCTGACCGCTGACAGCTTTTCAGACGACCTCTTATCCACCCAAGCCGTCGCAGCTTACTTCGCCGAACTTTATCAATTAAAAGGCAGCGAACTAGACAATAAAAAAATCCTGAAAATGCACAACGATACAGGGCAAAGCCTCGATTTCCCATTCCAAACCATCGCCGACAAATTCTGCATGATCGAAAGCTACATGCAGCCGCTGATTATTCCGTTCGATGTTGATGCCGAAAACCTTATTAGCAGCCTGCACCACGCCGACCACATCGGCGGACTCTTACGCAAACTGCAACCCTACACCGTCCAAATCCCTGAAAAAGCCCTCGCCGCTTTGTATAAAGCAGGGCGTATCGAACCGATAAATGAGAAAAACTTCGGCAAACAGTTTTATACGCTGATTGGGCGGGATTTGTATGATGACGTGGCGGGACTTTCTTGGGAGGATATGGAGTTTTTGAAGAGAGAGAGTTTGGTATTTTAAATTAACATCTATAGAATTGATATGGTGTAAGGAAAAGGCTATCATACCTCCCAAGATTTTTTTAAATGTAATAAGTTAAATAAAAAAGGTTATGAAAAAAAATAAATTCCCCAGAAATACCTCCAAAGTTTTCGAAAGAAAAAGTGGAGCTTTATATTTAGGCGATTCTCTTGATCTTTTGCAGAGTAAATCATTTAGCAATCTAAATGGCAAAGTAAATCTAATCATTACTTCCCCTCCTTATCCTCTTAATCAAAAGAAGAGTTATGGTAATAAAACAGGAGAAGAATACTTAAATTGGATTAAAGAGTTGACTCCATTGCTAGCTGAAAAATTAGCTGATAATGGTTCATTAGTTGTTGAATTAGGTAATAGTTGGGAGCCTGGTAGACCCGTTCAAAGCTTGTTGGCTTTGAAGGCATTAATGTCTATTGCAGAATCTGCAGGGACAAATTTAAGACTTATACAAGAATTTGTTTGCTATAACCCTTCTCGATTACCTTCTCCTGCACAATGGGTCACAGTTAATCCTCTTCGTACTGTTGATAGCTACACACATGTATGGTGGTTTTCAAAAACAGACTATCCAAAAGCTGATAACAGAAAAGTACTAAGACCCTACAGTGAAGCTATGAAAAGTTTATTAAAAAGAGGGTCTTATAATGCAGGAAAGAGACCATCGGAACATAGTATTGGGGAGAAAAGTTTCCTAAATGATAGAGGTGGTGCAATTTCTCACAATTTATTTGAAATAGAAAGTATTGATGAAAATAGAAAACCTAGGTTACCTAATGCCTTTTCTTTCTCTAATTCAGTATCGAACGATTTTTTTCATAGAGAGTGCAAAAGACAGAACATAACAGTTCATCCAGCAAGAATGCCCATTGGCCTTGTAAAATTTTTTATTCAATATTTAACAGATGAAGGAGATTTGATTTTAGACCCGTTTGCTGGAAGCAATACCACAGGATTTGCAGCCGCACTATTAAACAGAAATTGGATTTCTATTGAGCTTCAAGAGAGTTATATAGAGCAGGCCAAAATTAGATTTGAAGACCCTATTTTGAGTTATAAAGAGGTATAAATAATGTTGAGTATTTCATCAAGTATTGCAAATATTAATTTATTTGAACGTAAATTTGAACGTGAAGGTGATCCTGAAACAAATTGGAGTTGGAATACAGGTATATTTGTAGGTAGACCTTTTAAGATTTCTTATACAAGTAGCTCAATTCTAATGGCTGATGCATGGAAGGAACGAGCAAACGGGGTTCCACAAGGATGTTTTCTTTTAGCATATTATGATTGTGATCCAGGAAAGGATAACCTTCAAGAGGCTTTGCTATTGAGAGTTATTGAACCAGCAGAACTTCCAACAGATAAAGATATAGTAAGTTCTATGGTTGATTATTATAAGGATCATATTCGAACTGGAAACACTAAACAAAGCCAGTTAGATGAATATTCCAGATATGAATTTGGATTTTCTGGATTACGTTGCTCTATCTTGGGATCATTTTATTTAGATTCTGAAAAGAATTTGAGATTTGGTGCTGATGTAGAAAATTTCTATGCTGCTCATAATTATTCAGTAATTAAACCATCAAATGAAATTTTAGGTTTAATTGCGAATTACAGAGAAAATAGCGTACCTGGAGGAAATGGTGATATTCGAATAGGTTCTATCCGTTATAGCTCAAGCCAAAGATTTAATAATGATATTGGAAATATTCCTGTTTATATACAAGCAAAAGATTTTGCAGGAAAACGCACGGCTTTATTTGGTATGACTCGTACTGGTAAATCTAATAGTATTAAAAAGATTATTCAGGCTAATGAACAGATGAGTGAATTAGCTCAATATCAGTTAGATAAACAGAATGAAAGTCCCGAAGAGATTTTAAAGCAATTTGTAGGTGATGCACCCAAGTATCCCATCGGGCAGATTATTTTTGATATTAATGGTGAATATGCTAATGCCAATCTTCAAGATGAGGGAACAGCTATATTTGATATATATCAAGATAAAACCGATCGTTATTCTATTGTAGAAAAAGAAGGTTTTGAAGTAATGAAGGTTAATTTTTATAAAGAAATTGAAGCTGGATTTGAATTGATTAAATCATACCCTTTAATTGCTGATGATAATTCAAGATTTATGATAGCATTTAAATCAGTAAATTTAGAGACTCCGCATGATTATGAGAAAAATTATTCTGCTAAATATAGATATGATAGAAAGATAGCAGTTTATAAATGCATCTTATCCTCTGCTGGATTCAAAGAGCCAGGTAATGAAAAAGTTAAATTTAAAATAGATAAAAATTTATTGAAAATAATTGGTATTGATGAGGTTACAACTGACTCTTTAGATAAAGGAATTAGTTTGGATCTAGCTACGAAATGGTGGTCTAAGCTTTGTGATTTGTATCACAATGACATAAAACCTAGATCTGAGAGGGAGGGCAACACTGTAACTCAAACAGTAAAGGAATTTCTTGATGATTATAAAAGAAAAAATGGAAATGAATATCTTGATGAAGATTTGAAATCTTTATTGGGAATTTTATCTAAGAAAAGTTTTGATGGCTATAAAAATAGTGGTTATAGCACATTAAGACCAATAATACCCCAACATACTAGCATATCTGACCAACCATTTGAAGATAAAATCTTAATAGCTCTTCGTCAAGGAAAAATTGTTATTGCTGATTTATCTAGTGGAGATGAAGAATTACAAAGAATGTATTCGGAAAGAATTACGCGTCGTATCTTCAGAGATTCTATGAATAGATTTACTAATGCTCAACCTAATAATTTCATTCAATTTTATTTTGAAGAGGCACATAACCTTTTTCCTAAAAAAGACGATAAGGATTTAAGTCAAATTTATAATCGGCTAGCAAAAGAAGGCGCTAAATTAAATTTAGGTTTGGTATATGCTACTCAGGAAGTTAGTTCTATCAGCAGTAATATTTTGAAAGCTACTCAAAACTGGTTTATTTCTCATCTTAATAATGAAGATGAAATCAAAGAATTGAGAAAATATTATGATTTTAGTGACTTTAGCGATAGTTTAATTCGGTTTAGCCAGAATACAGATAAAGGCTTTGTAAGAGTAAAAACGTACTCAAATTCGTTTGTTGTACCTGTTCAAATAGATAAATTTGGCAAATAGATTGGGATAATTATGAGCTACTCTAGCGTAGGAAAAAAACCTTTTGAAAAAGCAAGCAAATCATCTCATCATCATATTATAAACGATGAGGTTGTACAGTCAGCTTTGAGTAATTTTTATATACCTGATGTTTTGCCTGAGGTATCGATATCAAGTTTAACAGTTCCTCATAATTCTTGTGAACATTCCTTGAAGCATGTTGTTGCAATCGATGGAGGATATACTGAAATACCACTGAAAATAGGATATCCAAGTGCGTCATTACATTTTTTTCAATTTGGAGCTTTATATTTTAAAACAGAAGATTTAAAGAATATGAAGCAGCAGAAGCATATAGCCCCTGAAGATATGCAAAAATTAAGGAATATTGCTCGGATTAAATTGCCGCTATGCACTAAAGGTGTAAAAAGAAAAGATTGCTCCTCACTAACAAGTTCGGTAAGAAGAAGTCTATTTGAATTTCTTAAATCAGAAAATATGGGGGAAAACAGTAGTTTATTGGATACCTTAGCATGGTTTGTGTTTCATAGGTATAAACACCATAGGGGGGTAGAGGAAAAACATTGGAATTTAGCTTCTCACCCTTGTAATTCCGATACTAGAAATATTCTTTTAGAAGAAAATGAAATGCAAAATTATACCTTCTCATCAAATGATGGAGATATATACCTGAGTGATATTTTCAGATTACATGAAATTATAGATGATGATTTAGGTGCATCTGGTATTAGTGGGTACGTTACGGGATTAGTAGAGCATCTCATGCTTTTGCATATTATTAGGAGTTTATTGGATAAAAATCGTCAAACTCTTAATGAAACCATCTTTATTCTTGATCGACCAACTGGATGGTTTGGTGTAACAGCAGGAATGCACCGACTTATGCTGGATTTGAATAATTGGTTATTTGAAAATCACAATTTGTTTTTGATTGGATTGGAAAAGAGTGGTGCATTTGTTGAACACGCATCTCAAATTCAAAGTAAGATGGAAAATGGTTCTATTTTAATTCTAAACGACAAATATATTTATTCTTATATTTCACCTGGACATGAGGATGCTAATAGACCTTATGCCAGTACTTCATATTATGGACACAAAATTATTTTTAAAACTAAATTTGGTCAAATGTATGTAGCATCCTTACCGGTTAAAGATTTAAAAAAGAATCCTGATGGAAATGACATCCCTAATTTACATGAGATTTTAAGCGTCATTGAATCATTACATTGTGATATGTATGAAAATGCCTTACTTCCAATAGCTCTCACAAATAAATTAGTTAGCTTGTCTGCACATCCTAGCACTCAAATACTTACTAACTTTGCGAAAGCTACTATTACCAAATAATTTAATTATAAAATTTAAAGAAGACTAATATATCACATTATAAAATGTGTGGATTGAAACTAGAGTTGTTAATTTAACGTGACGATCAGCCGCCTTCGGGCGGCTGTGTGTTAAGGAGTTTGTATGGCAAACCAAATCCGCCTACACGTTTGGGGCAATTACGCCTGTTTTACCCGTCCGGAGATGAAGGTGGAGCGGGTTTCTTATGATGTCATCACGCCGTCGGCGGCACGCGGGGTTTTGGCGGCGGTGCATTGGAAACCGGCGATTCGCTGGGTGATTGACCGCATTTATGTGTTGAAGCCGATTCGATTTGAGTCGGTGCGGCGCAATGAGTTGGGCGGCAAGATTTCGGCAGGTAAGGTTAGCGGAGCGATGAAGCGCAAGAGCGTTGCCGATTTATATACGCTGATTGAAGACGACCGCCAGCAGCGCGCGGCGACGGTGCTTAAAGATGTGGCTTATGTGATTGAAGCCCATGCGGTGCTGACGGCAAAAGCGGGGGCGGATGAGACCGTTACCAAGCATATCGAGATGTTCAAACGCCGTGCGAAAAAGGGGCAATGCTTTCAGCAGCCTTGTTTGGGCGTGCGTGAATTCCCTGCCGATTTTACTTTGATTGATGAGGGTGATCCGCTACCGCCGTCGGCGTTATCGGAAAGCGAGGCAAACCGCGATTTAGGCTGGATGCTGCACGATATTGATTTTGACCACGGCAACACGCCGCATTTTTTCCGTGCACAAATGAAAGACGGCGTGATTGATGTGCCGCCGTTTTACGCCGAGGAGGTGAAAGCATGATTCTTGCGTCCCTTGCCCGCTATTACCGCCGTTTGGCAGCAGAAACCGATGAAATGGGCAACCCGAAAGTGCCGCCTTATGGCTTTAGCGAGGAGAAAATCGGCTGGATTTTGGTGTTGGATAAAGAAGGTCGTCTGAAAACCGTTGTGCCGAATCTGACTGCCGATAAAAAGCCGCAGCCGAAACTGATGAGCGTGCCTCAATCTTTCAAACGCCCTGGTACTACACCAAAGCCATTTTTTCTGTGGGATAAAACTTCTTATGCGCTTGGCGTGGAAGCAAATAAAAGCAAAGCCGAAGCAAAAGAAAACCCGTTTACGCCGTCTGAAAAAACTTTTGAAGCCTTCAAACAATATCATCTCGATTTACTGCAAAACAGTGAAGATGAAGGCCTCCAAGCCTTATGCCGTTTTCTGCAAAACTGGCAGCCTGCACATTTCGCCGCCGAAAATCTGCCTGCCGAAATGCTCGATGCCAACATCGCATTTTCTCTTGAAAAACCGACCGCACTTATCCATAAACGCGAAGCCGCGCAAAGCTTGTGGGCAGGCTGCCTGAAAAGCGACGAGGCGCTTGAGGGCTTGTGCTTGATTAGTGGTGATACAGCCCCGATTGCGCGGCTGCATCCGGCGATTAAAGGCGTGTTTGGCGGGCAAAGCTCCGGTGGTTCGATTATTTCGTTCAACAAAGAAGCCTTTGCCTCTTTTGGCAAAGAGCAAGGCGCAAATGCGCCCGTTTCCGAACAATCCGCGTTTGCCTACACCACCGCGCTGAACTATCTCTTGCGCCGCGAAAATAATCACTGTTTGACCATCGGCGATGCCAGTACGGTCTTTTGGGCGGAAGCGGACGATAGCGCAACGGCGCAGGCTGCCGAGGGCTTCTTCGCGCAAGTGTTCACGCCGCCGGATGACGAACAAGAAAGCGCCAAAGTTTTCAACGTATTGAAACAAATAAGTAACAAAGGCCGTCCGCTGCAAGAAATTACGCCCGAACTCTCTCCCAATACTCGTTTTTATATCTTAGGGCTTGCCCCCAATGCCGCGCGGATTTCTGTTCGGTTTTGGCTGGACACCACATTTGGGCAGTTGGCGGAAAATTTGGCATGGCACTGGCGGGATTTAAAAATTGAACCGCGCCCGTGGAAAACGCCGCCTTCTGTTTGGCGTTTGCTGTTGCAGACGGCGGTTTTAGGCAAAAGCGAAAACATTTCGCCCGTATTGGCAGGTGAAATGACCCGCGCCGTGATTTGCGGCACGCCATATCCTTTAAGTTTGCTGTCGCAACTGATTACCCGAATCCGCGCCGACGGCGATGTAAACAGTCTGCGCGTGGCAATGATGAAAGCCGTATTAGAGCGGCGTTTTAGAAAAGGTTTTATCGAAGAAGGAGTTCCTATGAGTTTGAACAATGAAAGCCCGAATCGCGCCTATCTTTTAGGGCGGCTGTTTGCCGTGTTGGAGCGCATTCAATATCAGGCGTTGGGCGAATTAAATGCCGGTATTGCCGACCGCTATTACGGCTCTGCCTCCGCCGTGCCGTTTTCGGTTTTTCCGCGTCTTTTGTCGGGCGCAAAACACCATTTGTCGCGCTTGCGTAAAGACAAAGCCGGTATGGCGGTGAATTTGGATAAAGATTTGGGCGAAATCATTGCCAAACTGCCCGAAACCTTTCCTCGCCATTTGAGCATTGACGAGCAAGGCCGCTTCGCCATCGGCTATTACCATCAAAAACAAAGCTATTTTGCTAAAAAAGAAACCGCTGAAACCATTGAAAACTAAGGAGCCAGAAAATGTCTGCTATTCAAAACCGCTATGAATTTGTTTACTTTTTTGATGTAACTAACGGCAACCCCAACGGCGATCCCGATGCAGGCAATATGCCGCGCCTTGATCCCGAATCCAGCAAAGGCTTGGTAACCGATGTCTGCCTGAAACGGAAAATCCGCAACTTCATCGAAATCAGCGCAGAAAACCAAGCAGGCTATGAAATCTACGTCAAAGAAAAAAGCGTGCTGAACCTGCAAAACAAACGCGCTTATGAAGCACTCGGTATTGAATCGGAAGCCAAAAAACTGCCCAAAGACGAAGCTAAAGCGCGTGCAATTACCGCTTGGATGTGCAATAACTTCTTTGATATTCGCAGCTTTGGTGCAGTTATGACGACCGAAGTCAACAGCGGGCAAGTGCGCGGCCCGGTACAACTGGCGTTTGCCCAATCCATCGACCCGATTGTGCCGCTGGAAGTTTCCATCACCCGCATGGCGGTAACCAACGAAAAAGACTTGGAAAAAGAACGCACCATGGGGCGCAAATACATCGTCCCTTACGCACTCTACCGCGTGCACGGCTTTATCTCCGCCAACCTTGCTGCCAAAACCGGTTTTTCAGACGACGATTTAGCCAAACTCTGGCAAGCCCTGACGCTGATGTTTGAACACGACCGCTCCGCCGCCCGTGGCGAAATGGCGGCACGCAAACTGATTGTTTTCAAACACGATAGCGCACTCGGCAGCCAGCCTGCACATAAATTGTTTGATGCCGTAAAAGTCGAACGCGTAAACGGCGAATCAGGTACGCCGGCAAGCGGTTTTGGCGATTACAAAATCAGTGTGGTTTCAGACGGCCTGAATGGCGTGAGTGTGGAAGAATTGCTGTAAAAACACTTAAAAAGATGACCGCACTTTCAACCGAAACCCAAGGGGAAAGTCAGGACATGCGCCTGATTCCCCTTTCCGCCTTGCAACACTACGCCTTCTGTCCGCGCCAATGCGCCTTGATTCACAACGAGCAGGCGTGGGCGGAGAACTATTTGACCGCGCAGGGCAAGGCGCTACACGAACGGGTGGATTCGGGCGAGCCGGAAACGCGCAAGGGCGTGCGTTTTGAGCGGACGGTGCATGTGTCGGCGGAGAAACTGGGTATCAGCGGCGTGCTGGATTTGGTGGAAGTGGAAACAAAAACAGGTCGTCTGAAACCCGTGGAATACAAACGCGGCAAGCCTAAACCCGAGCCGATGGACGAAATTCAGCTTTGCGCCCAAGGTTTGTGCTTGGAAGAAATGACAGGGCAAACCATCTCTGAGGGCGCGCTGTGGTATATGCAAACCCGCCACCGCGTCCCCGTCGTGTTTTCAGACGACCTGCGCGCCCAAACACACGCTACCATCGCCGCCGTGCGCGAACTCCTAAACAGCGGCCAAACACCTCCGCCCGACTACGGCAAACGCTGCAAAGCCTGCTCGCTGGTGGAGATTTGTCAGCCGGAGCTGTTGGGAAAACGGGATAGGAGTGTGGGATATGTGGCGGGGTTGTTTGGGGATTAGGGGATATCTTTCGATCTCTTATTTTTAACGAGTATTTGTTATAATATGCAAATTATTCAATTTTTTAATTCTAAGGGTAACTAGTATGGATTTTCAATCTATTTTAAATCGAGCACTTAAACATGCTCCTGCAGAAGAAAATGGAGATAAGGACTTAAAAGATATTGCGTTTTCAGCTTATAAGATTTATGTAGAAAGTTGTTTCTCAAACTTAGTAGGATATTGGCCTGTTATAGCTGGAACACATTATAAATTAGGAAGTTTCGATAAATATTATGTCGTAGTATTGATAGATCAGGGTCCGACATCTTTCATACAAACATTAGGCATTGGTAATATTAAATTAAATTTAAATGAAATGGATCGCACTAATCCACATATGATTCGGAAGGAATTATTTAGGTTGCTAAATCTTAAAAAACGAGATGCTATATTTTTGTTTGATGAAACTAATAATTTTAGTAATTGGCGTACTGATCTAGAAAGAGATTTGAAAGAAAATTTTTTACAACACAAAATGGTGATGAATATGGAACCCATGAAAATATTTTTAAGCCACAAAAGCATTAATAAGGATAAAGTCCGTAGCTTTAAAACTATACTTGAACTATTAGGATTTTCCCCGTGGTTAGATGAAGAAGCAATGAGTGCAGGAGCAAATTTAGAACGATCTTTACAAAGTGGAATGACTGATTCGTGTGCTGCTATATTCTTTATTACCCCAGACTATAAAGATGAGAAGTATTTAGCTAGTGAAATTGACTATGCAATTTCAAGAAAACGACAAGATGAAAAATTCTCAATTATTACATTGGTTTTTTCAGATGAAAATGGAGAAAAAGGTGTTGTACCTAATCTGTTACAACCATATGTTTGGAAAGAGCCTGCAAATGATCTACTTGCACTTGCTGAAATATTAAAAGCATTACCATTAGAGGTGGGAGATATACGATTTAAATAGAAAGTATTTTGTTGTGCTATGGGTTCTGTCTAACCAAATCTAGCAATGATTTCAGCAAGCCGTAGCCTGTATCTCCTCCAACCGCGTGCGTGGCTGCGCCCACACACCCTACTGTGAACGATGCAAGCTTTAAAACTAAAATGTAGGGTGTGTTCGGTACGCACGCACGCGGTTTTTGCTGTTCAAATAATTGTCTCAAACTTTCAGACGACCTTGTGTTTCAGTCTGTGTAGCTCGGATACTTACATCCGACAACCTTTTGATATTTATATGATTTAAAATTGTTGCGGTAATTTTAAAAATGTCGGATTTGAGAATCCGACCTACTGTTTTTCAGGTAGAGCAACCCTGTTAAATACCCAAAAAAGTGCGGTCAAAACCCAAGGAGTTTTCCCATGCGCAAACTGCAAAACACGCTCTACATCACCACCCAAGGCAGCTATCTGCATAAGGAGCGGGAGACGCTGGTGGTGGAGCAGGAGCGTAAGAAGGTGGCGCAGTTGCCGGTGCATTCCATCGGTCATATTTTCTGTTTTGGCAATGTGCTGGTGTCGCCGTTTCTGCTGGGGTTTTGCGGCGAAAATAATGTGAATTTGGCGTTTTTTACCGAAAACGGGCGTTATTTGGGACGGCTTCAGGGGCGGCAGAGCGGCAATGTGCTGTTGCGTCGGGCGCAGTATCGGGTGTCGGAGCAAAATCCCGTGCCGATTGCGCGCAATATCATTGCGGCGAAGATTCAGGCGAGTAAGCGGGTGCTTCAGCGGCAGATTCGCAATTATGGCGAGAATGCGGCGATTCAAAGTGCGGTCGATGCTTTGAATATTTCGCTGCGGCAGTTGAAGGGCGCGGCGGAGCTGGACGTGGTGCGCGGAATCGAAGGTGATGCGGCGGCGCGTTATTTCGGCGTGTTCGGGCAGCTTTTGAGCGAAAAAAGCGGCTTTACTTTTGACGGGCGCAACCGCCGTCCGCCCAGAGACGGAGTGAATGCGCTGTTGTCGTTTGTGTACAGCATTCTGGGCAAGGACATCAGCGGCGCGCTGCAAGGCGTGGGGCTGGATCCGCAGGTGGGCTTTCTGCACGCCGACCGACCGGGTCGCGACAGTTTGGCGCAGGATATTTTGGAAGAATTCCGCGCATGGTGGGCAGACAGATTGGTGTTGTCGCTGATTAACCGCGGGCAAATCAAACCGCAGGATTTTGTTACTGAGGCAAGTGGCGCGGTAAGCCTGAAAGCCGATGCGCGTAAGCTCTTGTTCCAAGCCTTGCAGGCGAAAAAGCAGGAGAAAATCGTTCATCCGTTTTTAGGCGAAGAAGTAGAAATTGGGTTGCTGCCGTATATTCAGGCGATGCTGTTGGCGCGGCACTTGCGCGGAGATTTGGTGGAATATCCGCCGTTTTTGATGAGATAGGTTTGCAGGCTGCCTGAAAATGGGTTGGATGCTTTCAGACGACCTCTAAAGCAGCCTGCACATGGGAATAAAAAATGCTGATGCTGATTACTTACGATATTTCGCTGGAAGACACGGAAGGACAGGCAAGGCTGCGGCGTGTGGCGAAATTGTGTTTGGACTACGGCGTGCGCGTGCAGTATTCAGTGTTCGAATGCGACATCGCGCCCGACCAGTGGGTTGTTTTAAAGGACAAACTCTTGAAAACCTACAACCCCGAAACCGACAGCCTGCGCTTTTACCATCTGGGTAGCAAGTGGCGACGCAAAGTGGAACACCACGGCGCGAAACCAGCGGTGGATGTGTTTAAGGATACGTTGATTGTGTGAATCGCTAACCTGCGGTTCTCATAAAAATACGGCGGGGTTGGCGAATTGGAATTGTTCTTTAACAATCAGGATATTGCGAATGTGGGTGTAACAGAAAAGGCTGTGTTATACTCGCGTTCGCACTTTTCTTAGGAGCTTAGCGAAATCGGGGCTGCGAAACCTGATGGAGTAAGGCTTTTGAGAGAGGCTCCAGCCGCCTTCGGGCGGCTGTGTGTTGAAACGGATTTGATGCAGGCAGACGGCCACGGCATGGCCCAGCCGCCTTCGGGCGGCTGTGTGTTGAAA
>NZ_KV810302.1:15554-15914 GCF_001812735.1 Neisseria sp. HMSC069H12 | reverse complement strand
AGCCGCCTTCGGGCGGCTGTGTGTTGAAACATTAATTAGTGGAAATGTTTATATTGACAAATACTCCAGCCGCCTTCGGGCGGCTGTGTGTTGAAACCAAGCCTGCGTTAACAGCTTCTTCAAAATCAAAGCCAGCCGCCTTCGGGCGGCTGTGTGTTGAAACAATTACCTTAAAGATTGAATATCATCATAGCCATTACCAGCCGCCTTCGGGCGGCTGTGTGTTGAAACATAGGCCAAATATGCAGCTGTACCCCAACCTGAACCAGCCGCCTTCGGGCGGCTGTGTGTTGAAACTATAAGTGATAGCGCGTCAATGCCAATTTGTTCCCAGCCGCCTTCGGGCGGCTGTGTGTTGAA
>NZ_KV810302.1:15159-15454 GCF_001812735.1 Neisseria sp. HMSC069H12 | reverse complement strand
AGCCGCCTTCGGGCGGCTGTGTGTTGAAACTTCTGTAGTTTGTACTTATAAGCACAAACCAAAAGACCAGCCGCCTTCGGGCGGCTGTGTGTTGAAACCACCAAGACTATCCCGATTACAAGGCAAACAGAAACCAGCCGCCTTCGGGCGGCTGTGTGTTGAAACTTTGAAAAATGATACTTGAGGGAATGCATATTGATCCAGCCGCCTTCGGGCGGCTGTGTGTTGAAACCAATCCCCAAAGAACCATTCCGTACTCGTCCATCCCAGCCGCCTTCGGGCGGCTGTGTGTTGA
>NZ_KV810302.1:14829-15059 GCF_001812735.1 Neisseria sp. HMSC069H12 | reverse complement strand
AGCCGCCTTCGGGCGGCTGTGTGTTGAAACTTACAAAAAATCCACTACTGCCCTAGAAATGAACGCCAGCCGCCTTCGGGCGGCTGTGTGTTGAAACTATTGAATTGGATTTGATAGATGAGTATGGAATGGCCAGCCGCCTTCGGGCGGCTGTGTGTTGAAACACGGCTTATCTAGGATTAGACCCTAGAAAATATCACCAGCCGCCTTCGGGCGGCTGTGTGTTGAAA
>NZ_KV810302.1:14373-14729 GCF_001812735.1 Neisseria sp. HMSC069H12 | reverse complement strand
GCCGCCTTCGGGCGGCTGTGTGTTGAAACAAACTCAAAATCTTGGTTATCCGATTTTTCCGTACCCAGCCACCTTCAGGCGGCTGTGTGTTGAAACCTCTTTTGGGCATCCTATTAAAAATGCTCATTGTCCAGCCACCTTCAGGCGGCTGTGTGTTGAAACCCAAAATTCGGGCTGGCCGACGCAAGACAATGGCCCAGCCGCCTTCAGGCGGCTGTGTGTTGAAACGACTCTCGAAGCTGCGCCTTGACTGCATCCCAGCCCAGCCGCCTTCAGGCGGCTGCGTGTTGAAACCTCTTGCTCTTCGGCCCGCTCGCCTGCCGCTTTGCCAGCCGCCTTCGGGCGGCTGTGTGTTG
>NZ_KV810302.1:0-14273 GCF_001812735.1 Neisseria sp. HMSC069H12 | reverse complement strand
AGCCGCCTTCGGGCGGCTGTGTGTTGAAACTAATACAACCAATAGTATTGAATACGATGGTCGATCAGCCGCCTTCAGGCGGCTATGTGTTGAAACGCCTTCTGGAATAGGCAGGTTAGGAATAATTTTCCAGCCGCCTTCAGGCGGCTGTGTGCTGAAACTCTAGTAACTACGAACTCTATGACGACCTATTCCGTCAGCCGCCTTTGGGTGGCTGTATGTTCAAATATCGTCCAAGCAGGCTACTCTTCTTGGTGCGCAGGAAATTGCCTGCCAGACGGGAAAGTTGCATGATTTAGGGAAATATTCAGAAGCCTTTAACCGTCAATTACACGGCGGACTGTCAGTTGATCATGCTACTGTTGGAGCCAAAATTGCAAAAACGCTTGCGTTAGAGTGGAGGTCAAAGTATAACCTGTTGTTATCTTACTTAGGCTAGATAACTTTATTAATGAATTAAAAGGCAAAAATAATGGAAATCAAACAAACCAATTCAACTATCAAATCTCGTGCTGCGGTAGCATTCGCCCCAAATCAACCCTTACAAATTGTGGAAATCGATGTAGAAATGCCACGCAAAGGCGAGGTGTTAATTCGTAACACTCACACTGGTGTGTGCCATACTGATGCGTTTACGTTATCAGGAAGCGATCCTGAAGGCGTATTTCCTGTGGTGCTTGGGCATGAAGGTGCGGGTGTGGTTGTTGCTGTGGGCGAAGGTGTGTCAAGCGTAAAACCAGGTGATCACGTCATTCCTCTTTACACCGCTGAATGTGGCGAATGTGAGTTTTGCCGTTCAGGCAAAACCAACTTATGCGTTGCGGTACGTGAGACGCAAGGTAAAGGCTTAATGCCGGACGGCACGACGCGTTTTTCTTATCAAGGTCAGCCGATCTATCACTATATGGGCTGTTCGACTTTCAGCGAATATTCTGTTGTTGCGGAAGTTTCACTGGCGAAAATCAACCCGGAAGCCAACCACGAACAAGTATGTTTGCTCGGCTGCGGCGTTACCACAGGTATTGGCGCGGTACATAATACGGCAAAAGTGCAAGAAGGTGACTCTGTTGCCGTGTTTGGCTTGGGGGCGATTGGTTTGGCTGTGGTGCAAGGTGCGCGTCAAGCCAAAGCGGGTCGCATTATCGCCATTGATACCAATCCCGCAAAATTCGAGTTGGCAAAACATTTTGGTGCAACTGACTGTTTGAACCCGAACGATTACGATAAACCAATCAAAGATGTGTTGTTAGACATCAATAAATGGGGTATTGACCACACCTTTGAATGTATCGGCAACGTAAACGTAATGCGTCAGGCATTGGAAAGTGCACACCGTGGTTGGGGACAATCGATTATCATCGGCGTAGCGGGTGCAGGACAAGAAATTTCAACTCGTCCGTTCCAGTTGGTCACTGGTCGTGTTTGGAAAGGTACGGCGTTTGGTGGTGTGAAAGGTCGCTCTGAACTGCCGAAAATGGTGGAAGATTCAATGAAAGGCGACATTGAGTTAGAACCGTTTGTGACCCATACAATGACACTCGATCAAATCAATGAAGCCTTTGATTTAATGCACGAAGGTAAATCGATCCGCGCTGTTATTCATTACTAAGGTACGCGATGAAACTGATTGAACAACATCAAATTTTTGGTGGTTTGCAACAAGTTTGGGCACACCATGCCCAAACGCTTCAATGCGAAATGAAATTTGCCGTCTATTTGCCGGATAATCAGGAAAATCGACCGCTTGGTGTGATTTATTGGCTTTCCGGCTTAACGTGTACGGAACAAAATTTCATTACCAAATCAGGTTTTCAACGTTATGCGGCGGAACATCAAGTGATTGTGGTTGCCCCCGATACCAGCCCTCGCGGAGAGCAAGTGCCGAACGATGCTGCTTACGATTTAGGGCAGGGTGCGGGCTTTTATCTTAATGCGACCGAGCAGCCTTGGGCGACGAATTATCAAATGTATGATTATATTTTGAATGAGTTACCTAGTCTAATTGAGGAAAAATTTCCTACCAACGGCAAACGTTCCATTATGGGACACTCAATGGGCGGACACGGCGCATTGGTATTGGCGCTGCGAAACCGAGAACGTTATCAAAGTGTTTCTGCCTTTTCGCCTATTTTGTCGCCAAGCCTCGTGCCTTGGGGAGAAAAAGCCTTTACTGCTTATTTAGGAAAAAATCGTGAAAAATGGCAGCAATATGATGCTAGTTCGCTCATTCAACAAGGCTATAAAGTACAAGGTATGCGTATTGATCAGGGCTTAGAAGATGAGTTTTTGCCGACACAATTACGCACCGAAGATTTTATCGAAACCTGTCGTGCGGCAAACCAACCGGTCGATGTGCGCTTCCACAAAGGCTATGATCATAGCTATTACTTCATCGCCAGTTTTATTGGTGAGCATATTGCCTATCATGCGGCATTTTTGAAGTAAACCAAGGAAGTGATTCGTCGTGAATCGATCAAACGTTGGTATGAACGTTAATTTTTTATGTTAACGAAAATAAAAGGTATCAGATTGATGCCTTTTATTTTTATAAATAATAATAAAAGTATTATTAAAATGATCTACTTCCTGGAATCAGTATGAGGAGGCCTTTGCAAAACCTCCTTGCCCACTCTATTTAAATATCTCCCCATTCCAATCCAAACCGTTGCAAATACTTTCTCAGTCGGTCGCTGTCATTGACTTTTGCCCTTTCTGTTCGGGAGACATTGAACAATGTACGGCCGGCGGCGGCCATGTTGGGATGTTTGCGGCATTCGTCGATGACGTGTTGCAGTTGTAGCTTGTCAAATAAATCCAATGTGTCCCAATCGACTTTATCGGGGTAGTCTTGTGCTTTTTCAGACGGCCTGTTATGTAGGAGGCCGTCTGAAAAGGGCTCTTCCGACCATAACCATTTGAGGCGTTTGATTTCGGCTTGGACTTGTTCTACCTGTATCCTGCCTTGCGGCGCGAGTGTGGCCAGGCGCATGATGCTGGCGGCGAGGTCGCGGAAATTGCCGCGCCATGGTGCTTGGTCTGAGTGAGCGAAGTCGAGGTAGGCGGCCAGGGCTTCTTTGTTGAAGCGGGTAGTTCGGCCGAGTTCTTGTGAGGCTAGGGCGAGCTGGTGTTCGACGTTGGGCTCGATGTCTTCGCGGCGGTTGGCGAGTGCGGGCAGTGGGTAATTCCAGATGTTGATGCGGGCGAACAGGTCTTCGCGGAAGCGTCCGGCGCGGATTTCGTGGCGTAAGTCGCGGTTGGTGCCGGCGATGAGTTGGAAGTCGCTTTTGACTTCGCTGTCGCTGCCGACGGGATAAAAGTGTTTTTCTTCAATGGCTTTGAGCAACATGGCTTGCTCGTCTAAGCCTAATTCTCCGATTTCATCTAAAAATAATACGCCGCCGTCGGCAGTTTTTAGATAGCCTTCACGTTTTTCTGCGGCGCCGGTAAAGGCGCCTTTTTTGTGGCCGAACAGGGCAGATGCTGCGCCGTCGCCGCGAAGGGTGGCGCAGTTTACATCGACAAATGTGCCTTTAATCAGATGGCGTGCTTTTTTCAATTCAAAAATCCTGCGTGCCAGCATGGATTTTCCTGCGCCTGTGGGGCCGGAAAGTAGAATGGGGGAAGGGGAATTGAGTGCGACTTGTTCGATTTCGGCAATCATGCGGTTGAAGGCAGTGTTTTGGGTGGAGATGCCGCTTTTCAGGTAGCGCACTGCGTCATCGCGTACGGCGGCAAGGCGTTCGGCTAATACGTCGTAACGAGCCAAGTCTAAATCGATGATTTCATAATTGCCAACATCACCTGAAATCATGCTGCATCTTTGATTTTTCGGTGGCGCAGTCTGGAGCAACACCCCCGGAATTTGACGCGATTCCACCAATAAGAACAGGCAGATTTGGGCAACGTGTGTACCTGTGGTGATGTGGGTGAGATAGGTTTCTTCTTCTGTATCAAATGGATAGCTCGCCGCCCAATCGTGCAGTTTGGTATAAACCTCGGAGAAATCCCATGGGTTTGCCAGCTCCATAGGTACGAGATTGACGACTGTGTGCGGCGACACCTGCTGAATATCGGCTTTTACATGATCCGCCAGCTCGCGGTATTTCTCCGCATAAAACAGCTCCATGCGGTCAAGATGAAAATCCTGACGCTGATTCATGGCGACATTCGGCCGCCATTTCAACCAACGCCCTTGACCGAAACCGCTATCCAATACTGTACCGAGAAAACTGACGGCGACTTGTTTTTTAGGATGGGTATTCATGTTTCAGACGGCCTTTAAATTATTTTTTCCAATACAAACACGCCGTAATCATCGCCCAACGGCAGCTCGAAATCTGTATGCAGGATTTGGCGTTTTACTTGTACGGTTTCGTCAGTTTTCGGATTAAAACCTTCTTTTAAGGCCGTCTGAAAATACACACCGAAGCCATGTTTCTGCCACGCAGGCAGTTCGTTGAAATTGATATTGTTTTCAAATAACAAATCGTGCTTTTGCACGCGTTTTAGGCCGCTGACGGCATCTGTAGCGCGGGACACGCTTTCTCCTTTCTTGCGCAGCATCCAATAGCAGTGGGCGTTGAGCGCGTTGCGGTATGAGTCTTCGTGTCGCCAACGGAAATAATCAACCACCAGTTTTTCGTTCGGTAAAATGCAAACTCTGGCATCAAAAGCGGAGGGCTGCCCGTGTGCCACAGAAAAGGCGGCGCTGGCCTCACCAGCCAATACCGAAATGATTTTGCGCGTTTTGCGTTTGAACGTATCGTCATCTCGACGCAGCAATAGTGAAATTTCATCGCTTTCCGAATAGCCGTACGCCACATTGAAGCCGCATTTCATCAAATGACGGACGGTGTGCGCCATCAGGTCGCGGAAACGAATGTCGAACGGGGCTTCAAACTGCCAAATTTCCTTGGTTAGTCGTGTAAAACCGCGCCCGTCTAAGCGTACAACAATAAAATTTTCCTGTGGTACGCAAAAATCATAAGCGGTTTCGTATTGTCGCAAGCGTTTGTCCAAATCATCGAATCTCATCAATATATCCTTTTATATTTTATTTTCTATATAACTATCTATGAATATATTTTTTAGTATTTTACGCTTCTTACTAATAAAAGCTACTTTAAAATATATTTCCTTTATATTCAATTAATTAAAAATTATTTTTATAAAAATTTTATTCTTGGCACGCTGTTGGCTATGTTGTGAATGTAACGATACAGCAGATGCTTCGGGAAATACAGTTACCGGAGAAAAATTTTCCGTAAATTTAGTTGCTGTGGAGTTACAGGGCGAATGCCAACAAGACTACATTTGGATTAACAGGTTCGAATCCTGTCTCGTCTGATAGACGTTGAACGTCTTGTTTATTTAGTCGCCCACCCTTTTCCAATATGGCAGGCAAATGCCTAGGGAAACTACAACATGGATATCCTTGTGTCGCAGGTTCGAGTCCTGCCTCTGTTATCCAAAATAACAGAGTAGCTCAGCTGGTAGAGCGAAGGCATGTTTCCCTGAAAAACTTGTTGCGTGCCATATTACTTTATACGGCAGTAGGCTGATGCTTGAAGAGAGTACATTAACCTTTCACGTTAAAACCGTTTCTCTTCATGTTTATCTGCTACGCTGCCCTCATTCGAGGCCGTCTGAAATATTCAGGCGGACCGATATAAAACCGTTTTTGGTGCATTCGGCAAATGCCGGAGGAATTACAGCCTGTAAAGCTCGAGGTCGCGGGTTCGAATCCCGCCTCTGCCGCCAACGATGGCAGAGTAGCTCAGAGGATAGAGCGCGTAACAATTTCTCTACCTCTAGTTGCCGAAATGCCCCTTACGGGCGGATGCCGGCAGGATTACATTGGATAAACAATCGTCGTACTAATAATACGAAGCAGGAATCCTGCCAACCCTAGCCGCCCACCCTTTTTCCGGTACGGCAGACAGATGCCGGAGGAATTACATTCCACGTCCGAGGGTCGCGGGTTCGAGTCCCGCCCTGCCGCCAACAAACTTCTATGGCAGGATAGCTCAGGGGTAGAGCATCGGAAGAGAATTTCTCCAATACCTAGCTGCCCGCCGTACCCCCCCTTTTTACGGCAGCAGGCGGATGCCTGAAGAGATTACATTAACCTTCCACGTTAAAAAAACGTATCCCTTCAAATATTAGCCGCTGCGCTGCCACCCATTCAAGTCTGAACAGTTCTTCAGGCTACCTGAAACCAACAACACGAAAGGAAATGAAAAATGGCTAACACCACCTTGTTCCAATCACTTAAAACCCGTTTGACCGCTGCCGACACCCGCAATGAAGCAGGCGGCATCGCCTACACGCTAACACCCAAACAACAGCTCGCCCAGCTTGCCGCCACCGGCTGCCTGAACAGCACTTACTACGCCGATGCGCAAGACCAGCTTGAGCAAGTATTGGAATTGGCAAAAAATCTGAATGCCGAGTTTATCGCCAAAACCGCCGTGTACGCCCGTCAAAAAGGTTTTATGAAAGACATGCCTGCGTTGTTGCTTGCCGCGTTGGCGCAGAAAGATGTGAACATGCTTGCCCGCGTATTCGACCAAGTGGCGGACAACGGTAAAATGTTGCGCAACTTCGCGCAAATCATCCGCAGCGGCGCAGTCGGCAGAAAGTCCTTCGGCAACCGTCCGAAAAAACTGATGCAGACTTGGCTTTTGACCGCCACCGAAAAACAACTGTTGAACGCCGCCGTCGGCAACGCCCCGTCGCTGGCGGACGTGGTCAAAATGGTGCATCCCAAACCGCGTGAAGCATGGCGCGCCGCATGGTTTGCGTGGCTCATCGGCAAACCGTACGAGCGCGAAGCATTGCCGCCCATCACCCGCGCCTTTGAAGACTACAAACAAAGCTGCCAAGGCACATTGCCCGACGTTCCGTTCCAAATGCTCACTGCCTTGGAATTGAACAGCGGCGACTGGGCGCAAATCGCCCGCAACGGCTCATGGCAGCAGGTTCGCCAAAACCTGAACACCTTCCTGCGCCACGATGTGTTTGCGAAAAGCAAAAACATCAAAATGGTTGCAGAAAAACTGCGCGACAAAGCCGCCATCCGCCGCGCCCGCGTTCTGCCTTACCAATTGCTGACCGCGTATCAGGCAACATCCGAACAGATGCCGTCTGAAATCCGCGAAGCGCTGCAAGACGCGATGGAAACCGCCGTACAAAACGTACCGGCCATCCGAGGCAAAGTCGTGGTTTGCCCGGACGTCTCCGGCTCCATGCACATCCCGGCTACCGGCTATCGCGGCAGCGCGACCAGCAAAACCCGCTGCATCGACATCGCCGCGCTCGTGTCCGCCGCCATGTTGCGCACCAACCTGCAAGCCCGCGTGATACCGTTTGAACAAATCACGGTAAACGTGCAGCTCAACCCGCGCGACAGCATCATGACCAACGCTCAAAAACTCGCCAATATCGGCGGCGGCGGAACGGCATGCAGCGCACCGCTCGCCCTGTTGAACCGCGAAAAAGCCGATGTGGACTTGGTTGTCATCGTGTCCGACAACGAAAGCTGGGCAGACTACGAGCAACAATGGGGCGGCAAAACCAGCCTGATGAAAGAGTGGGACATCTTGAAACAACGCTGTCCCGAAGCCAAACTCGTCTGCTTGGACATCCAGCCCTACACCACCGTGCAGGTGCAAAACCGCTGCGACATCTTGAACGTTGGAGGCTTCTCCGACCAAGTGTTCACACTCATCGGTTCGTTCGCCGAGCAAGGTATGGGCGCAGATTTCTGGGTGGAAGAGATTGAGAAAACCGAATTGGCGGCGGTAAATTAGCCAAGGGGTCGTCTGAAAATAGGGTTTCAACGTTTTCAGACGACCTTACCGATAAAAGATTGAGTGGCAAACATGAACGCTGACGAACTTGCCCTGATTGAAACCTTTCCCGCAGCCTTGCGGCATGAAGCAGAAAGACCACATCCGCAGCTATTGGCATTGTTATCACAGCCGCCGTTATCCCGATTGGCAAAGTTATCCCGTCCGTTTGTTGGCGGAAAAAATCGATAAGGAAATCGCCCGTATTGTTTTCAGACGACCCCTCACACCAAACGTCGTCTGAAAACCCAAATAAGGAAACTAAAACCATGCAAAAATTCATCTTAATCCGCGGTCATCAAGGTTCGGGAAAATCGACTTTCGCCGAACAAAAAGCCGCCGAATTTAAAGCGAAGTACCGTGATGCCGAAATCGTCCGCATCGAAAACGACTTGTTCATGACCGATGAAAACGGCGTGTACCGCTGGTCGGGCGAAGCGGTGGATAAGGCGCAGAAGCGCGGTAATGCCTTGATGACCGAAACCTTGAAACTTGGACGACAAAATCCGAACCGCAACATTTTAATCATCCATTCCAACACCAACCAAAAGGCTTCGCGTTGCCGCCATTTGTTGGATTTGGCGAAAAAAAGCGGTTTTGAAACGGAAATCTACCGTATGCACAATTTCTATCCCAACCTGCACGGCGTGAAAGAGTGCGACGTGTTGGCGGCATATGTCAAGTTGAACCAAAACCGTGTGGCAAACGAAATCCACGTCGATGCCGTGCAGCCCGCCAGCGCGGAGCAGTTGGAAAAAATCAAACAAATGCAGGCTTTCGAGCAGCAACCCTTGCCGTTTGACGAAGCGCAGCAAACCTTCGTCACCGAACACTACCTGCAACACGGCGGCCGCAACTTTACCGCCAAAGCATCCAAGCGCTACCCCGAATTGCGCGTGTTGAAATATGCCCGCAGCGTGTTCTACAACAACCGCTTCGACGACGCGCTGCTGGAAATGCGCGGCTTGATTATCGACGCGCACAACCGCATCATCGTGCGCCCGTTTAAAAAAGTGTTCAATTATTCGGAACGTATTGCCAAAGGCAGCCGTTATCCGATCCGAATCGGCGACGAGAGATTGGTGGACGCGGTGGTAAAAGTAAACGGCTTCCTCGGTTGCTGCACTTTCGTCTCGCTTTCAGACGACCATCCGTCTAAAGGCGCGGCGTTTGACGGCAAAGTGCTGTATTCGACTACCGGCTCGCTTGATAGCGCGTTCGCGGACATGACCGTCGCACACTGCACACAATACGAAACCCTGTTCCGCGCTTATCCGAACCATACTTTTTTGTTTGAAATCACTGATGCGAAAGACGTGCACATCATCCGCGAAGAATTGGGCGAAACCTTAATCGGCTGCATTGATGTGGCGACCGGCCGTCAGTTTACTGAAGTCGAATTGGATGAAATCGGCAAACAATACGGAGTGCGCCGTCCAGAAATGCTGAAAAACATCACATTCGGCGAGCTGAAAGGCAGTCTGAAAAATGTGGAACACGAAGGTTTTATGGTATTTGATGCCCAAAACGGCGAAATGCTGTTTAAACTCAAATCGCCGTATTACCTGATTTCCAAGTTTTTAGGACGAAGCAACGAGGGCAATATCAGCCGCAAACTCGACAAACGCCATGTTGATGAAGAATTTTATCCTTTAATCGATTACATCCACGAGCATCAGGAAGCGTTCAATGCTATGCCGGAATTGGATAAAATCGCGTTCATTCAGGCGTTTTTGAGACAGTTGTAAGGCCGTCTGAAAAAATGCCGTATGTTTGTGTTAGTATAGCGCTGGCGGATGGATTGTTTCATCTGCCATACTTTTAGTGAATAAGGAAAAACAATGAAAAAAACAAGTATCGTTAGGAAACTGATGCTCGCCATCGCTATGCTTCCGTTAGCTGTTCAAACTGCGCAGGCTGAGGAGTTTGGGTCTTTCGGCGCTCCGCCTAAAGGCTTCAAAGTCGGCTATCAAACCGCGCAAAATGGTGTGACATTGATAGAACTTGTGCCGCAGAAACAGACTGTGGAAGACTGGACGCAAATGGTCACGCTGCAATCCATGGCAGGTATGAAACCGGGTGTTGAGCAGTTTTTCGGCAATCTTTCAGCCTCATGGCAGAATGCCTGTCCGCAAAGTAGTGTCAACCCAATAACGGCAGGTGAAGAAAACGGCTATCCATTCGCTTTGGTGATGTTGTTTTGCGCCAACAATCCGCAAACCAGTAAACCTGAATTTACTTGGATAAAAGCCGTACAGGGTAACGAAGCTTTGTACGTGAAGCAATATGCTTTCCGTTACGAGCCGACGAAGGCCGAGTTGACCAATGCCGTCATGCATTTGCGCAATTTACGCGTCTGCGACAACAGCGCAGGACATCCTTGCAATAAAAAAGGAAAATAAGCATTTAAATATTTTCAGACGGCCTTACCGGTTTTGCTAAAGCGAAACGTAACAAGGCCGTCTGAAAACATATGGAGCAACACGTATTTATTTTCCGCGCTCGTACGCTTCAATTTCGCCAACCTTAGGCGCATAACCGCTGCTTGTGTCGTGGCGCAAATCCAACCATATATCGACCAATGCCCAAGCAGCCGGAGCGGCAATCACGTTTTGCCCCATACATAAAACCTGCGCATCATAGTTTTCCACCGAGCCGCGGAGCGTGAGTAAATCGTGCGCCGTCGCCGCCCGTATGCCGCGCACTTTATTGGCGGCGATTGCCGTGCCCACGCCGGTACCGCAAATCAACAGCGCACGGTCGGCGCGCCCTGCTGCGACTTCTTCGGCTGCGGCAAACGAGAGTTGCGGATAGCTTCCTTCGGGTGAAGATAAATCGACCAAGTTGCTGACGCGTGGGTCGTTTTGCAGATGCGTTTTGAGTGCGTCTTTCAATATTGCGCCGTTGGCCGGCGCGGCAATAACCAAACGCATAAAAACTCCTTGAAGAATACAATAAACATTGTTTAGCATACGCCCGAGTGTGATACGATTCAAGCTTGCAACGCAGAGAGCACGGCATGAGCAAAACCTACTTCACATCAGACCTACATTTTTCACATAAAAACATCGCCAAATTCTGCCCGCAATTTCGACCGTTCGATAACGTGGAGCAGATGGATGAATTTTTAATCCAAACGTGGAATGAAACCGTTACGCCTGAAGATACGGTGTACAACTTGGGCGATTTTTCCTTTGCCCAAGACCATAAGCAGATAGAGCGCGTTTTGTCGCGCTTGAACGGGCAACATCACTTGATTTACGGCAATCATGATTATGTGATTCGGCAGTATGCTGATTGTTTCCGCAGCCAAACCAAGCATGACGGTCATCCGTTGCTGTCGTCCATACGGCCGTATTTGAAACTCAAATTGCCGGAAATTAAGAATACGCTGGTTCTCTTTCACTATCCGATACAGGAATGGGACGGCTGCTATCAGGGCTGGTATCACTTGTACGGCCATTTGCATGACAGGGTGGCGGCAATCAAAGGGCGTGCTTTAAATGTCGGATTTGATTTGCACGGCCGTTTTTTGACGGCGCAAGACGTCGATAAGTTTTTGTGTGATTTGCCTAAAATTTCGTATTTTGGCGAAGTAGGGTTGAAGGCCAAATCGCCGGAAGAAGCGGCAGAGCTGGTTTCTCGGAAATTGGCGCAGTTAAATCAGGTATAATTTCAGACGGCCTTTGCGAATTTCCAGCAAAGGCCGTCTGAATATCAATTTCCCATTTTTGAGTGATACATGGAAAACCTTTTGGCTTACTTACTACAAAAAATCAGCCTCCCCAATCAATCCGGCAAGGACAAGTCATGAGCGGTAAGCCTTTGAAGTATCCCGTATCCGCTTTGGTTGTTTTGCATGATAAAGACGGCAATATCCTGCTGATTGAACGCACGGCGCCGCAAGGTTTTTGGCAGTCGGTTACCGGCAGCTTGGAAGAGGGCGAGCGTATCGAAGAAACCGCATGGCGCGAAGTGTGGGAAGAAACCGGTATCCGCCTTGCAGACGGCCAGCTGGAAAACTGGCACGACAGCACCGTTTATGAAATCTATCATCACTGGCGCCATCGCTATCCCAAAGGCGTTTTTGAAAACCGCGAACACATCTTCTCCGCCCAAATTCCGCGTGATACGCCCATCATGCTGCAACCGGACGAACACGTTGCCTACGGTTGGTTTAGTGCGGAAGAAGCGGCGGAAAAAGTGTTTTCCCCTTCCAATAAACGCGCAATTTTAGAACTGGTCAAAAGGCTGAATGCCAAAAAGGCCGTCTGAATACGACAGTTTCACATTTTCAGACGGCCTTGGGTTTGTTATACTTTCGCCGTTTGACTCTCTTTAAAATCAAAGGAAACCATCATGGCAGACTTCAACAAAATCCTGACCCCGGGCGATGTGGACGGCGGCATCATCAACGTTGTCAACGAAATCCCTGCGGGCAGCAACCACAAAATCGAATGGAACCGCAAACTGGCCGCGTTCCAACTCGACCGCGTTGAACCGGCAATTTTCGCCAAACCGACCAACTACGGCTTCATTCCGCAAACTTTGGACGAAGACGGCGACGAATTGGACGTATTGCTGGTTACCGAGCAGCCTTTGGCAACCGGTATTTTTCTGGAAGCACGCGTTATCGGCGTGATGAAATTCGTTGACGACGGCGAAGTGGACGACAAAATCGTTTGCGTTCCGGCCGACGACCGCAACAACGGCAACGCCTACAAAACTTTGGCCGATTTGCCGCAACAACTGATCAAACAAATCGAGTTCCACTTCAACCACTACAAAGACCTGAAAAAAGCAGGTACCACTAAAGTTGAATCTTGGGGCGATGTAGAAGAAGCGAAACAAGTCATCAAAGAATCTATCGAACGTTGGAACAAACAAGCCTAATCGGTTTGTCCCGTTCAATATCAAGGCCGTCTGAAAGCAAAGTTCAGACGGCCTTTTTATATATCAACCGAAGGACAGGCTTGGAAGACGAATACATCGTTTTGCGCGTAACCGGTTGCCCCAACGGTTGCGGTCGTGCCATGCTGGCGTAAATCGGTTTGGTCGGCAAAGCCATCGGCCTCTACAACCTTTACGCAGGTGGCAACCGCGAAGGCACACGCATTCCGCGCCTGTTTAAAGAAAACATTACCGAACCTGAAATCCTTGAAATTGTCGAAGGCTGGGTGGCAGATTGGTCTTGAAACCGTTTGGATGAGGAAGGTTTTGGAGATTTTGCCATCCGTACAGGTATCGTCAAACCCGTATTGGATGCTCCGCGAGACTTTTGGGCATAACGCATACAGGTAGAGCCAACAAGTCTGTCATCAGAAAACAGGGAGAAAAGTAAAAGCTATACTCTGCGAAGCAGGAAAAATTCGTGAATGTTCAGGATATATTAGTACTGGCATTAGTTCGAGAAGTAGTCGTGTAACATATTTATATTGTATCATTATTATCTCTAAAAAATAAATTCTTTGAAAGTCATAAAAGTAATTGTTGAAGATACAAAAAAAGTAATTTATAATCAGCAGACTAGAAATAAAAAGGTACTTAAAATATGAGAAAATTACTTCCTGTATCATTTGCTGTACTTGCTCTATTTTCTGCTGGTTGTGAAGCCAATCATCATGAAAAAAAAGCGCAAATTCAACACTCTAACTTGAAAGATAGAAAGAATATGATTAACTTAAATCTGATGTTAAATGAAATTCTAAAAACCCGTATTACAGATATTGCAAGCCAGCGTGCAGATGTTAGTAATATTGTTTCACAATATCTTCATTCGGGACTAACTAAAAATGAAATTATCAATTTAATTACTAATGAGTTTGAGGTTCTGGAAAATTCAGATGATAATTTACTTATTCATTATCAAAGAGGCGAAGGTTATTTAGGTAATAGACGTGATTTATACATTAGCCTGTTTTTTAATAAAAGTGGGCAATTACTAAAAAATGTTTCTTATCTAGATAAGAGCAATAATCTATAAAACTACAAGGAAATTGATCATGTCAGAGAAAATAGAAGTTGGTTATAGAAAGCTTGGTAGTTTGGGATACGATTATCATCATATGTTTCTGCTTTATACTGATAAAACGGGGAAGTAGTATACCATTAGTGGTTGGACAGATGAAGAAAATACAAACCCAAATTTACCCCTTGGTAATATAAGAGTCATTGCGAGTATGCCATATGATAGCAATAACACAGATTCTTCTACTAGACACCCAGGACAAAAACAATACCGTGAGTTAATCACGGAAGCGTCTGATTAATCTGGGAAATGGGCAGAAATGGTGAGGAATGCCCAAAGCAAAGACAATATTTATCCTTATGATTTTTTGCGTCAGAACTCCAATACTATTGCAGCTACCGTATTACGTGAAGCTAGGCTTAAATGTAGAAACTAGTAGCGTTGTTTACAGTATT
>NZ_KV810301.1:0-277 GCF_001812735.1 Neisseria sp. HMSC069H12 | reverse complement strand
TGCCGCCGCTAGCCGGACCAACGGTAATGCTGTCGGCCAGTTTAAAGCCGATTTGGTTGTTGGTAACCGTGGTCTTGATATTGGCATCGCCGGCATATTTGACGGTTTCGCCCAGTTTTACGGTGTCGTCTGCACCGCTGTCGGCTCCGATCTTGAAGCCGGCGTCTTTCAAATCGGTCACGGCAGTATTGATGGCAGTATTGATTGCGGTATTAACTGCACCGCCAGTTACGGCACTGTTGTCGCCTGCCGCAACGTTGCCGCTGGTCAGGTTGGT
>NZ_KV810300.1:0-330 GCF_001812735.1 Neisseria sp. HMSC069H12 | reverse complement strand
AACACCCGCTCAAATACCTGCTGCACATCGCACACCTGCCCAAAAGCAGCTTTTACTACCACCATCAAGACCGGCCCGACCCCGATGCAGCCGACAAAGCCCTTATCGCCGAAATCTACGAACGGCATAAAGGACGCTACGGGCAAAGGCGCATTGCCGCATCATTGGATTGGAACCGCAAAAAAGCAGCGAGGTTGATGAAGCAGTTGGAACTGAAAGCCAAAATACGGGCGAAAAAAGCCTACCGCCATCCCGCCATGGGCGAGATATCGGAACACCTCCTCAAACGCCGGTTCAAAGCCCAAAAGCCCAACGAAAAATGGCTGACCG
>NZ_KV810299.1:42070-76421 GCF_001812735.1 Neisseria sp. HMSC069H12 | reverse complement strand
TGTCCGAGCAGGACGGCTTTGAACATGGATAGTAGGGGATAGGCGGGACGGCTGCGGTGGTCTTTAAGGTAGTGGGTTCTTTGACGGTTCAGGTATTGTTCGATCGGCTGCCAATCAATGTCCTGCTCCAACTTTAGCAATGGGAAACGGTCGATGTGTTTAGCAATCATGGCTTGTGCGGTTTGCTGGAAGAAAGTGCTCATGAGAAATCCCCTAAATGTCTTGTGTGGGAATTTAGGGGATTTTGGGGGATTTTGCAAAGGTGTCATACTTTTTTATTCTAAACCTGAGCAAAGAAATCAAAATGACAGGCACAAAAAAAGACCGGAACATATCCGGTCTTTTTAATAGTTTCGCACTTACGCTTGGTAACCTTTCGCTTCTGCAAGCAGGGCCAGCAATTCTTCAGTCGTATCCCAACCGATGCAGGCATCCGTAATACTTTGACCATAAACTTCAGGCTTGTCTTGACGGCCTTCAACCAAGTGGCTTTCAACCATCACGCCCATAATGTTTTCTTCACCGGCTTTCAGCTGCGCAGCAACATCACGCGCCACATCCATTTGTTTGCGGAAATCTTTACGGCTGTTGGCATGGCTGCAGTCCACCATTAGTTTGCTGCTCACACCGGCTTTTTGAAGCTGCGCAACAGCGTCTTTAACGTGTTCCGCGCTGTAATTAGGCTCTTTACCGCCACGCAAAATCGCATGGCAGTCAGGGTTGCCGCTGGTGTGGACAATCGCGGAATGACCGGCTTTGGTTACAGACAAGAAGTGGTGCGGATGATTGGCGGCGCCGATGGCGTCGATGGCGATTTTCAGATTGCCGTCCGTACCGTTTTTAAAACCGACAGGGCAGGAGAGGCCGCTGGCCAATTCGCGGTGTACCTGGCTTTCAGTCGTACGCGCACCAATTGCGCCCCAAGAAATCAGGTCGGCGTAGTATTGCGGCGTAATCATGTCCAAGAATTCAGTCGAAGCAGGCATGCCCATTTCGTTCAAAGTCAGCAACAATTGACGCGCTTGGCGCAGGCCGTAGTTGATGTCAAACGTACCATCCAAGTGAGGATCGTTAATCAAGCCTTTCCAGCCAACGGTTGTACGCGGTTTTTCAAAATATACGCGCATCACAATCAGCAGCTCTTTCTCATATTTTTTGCGCAAGGGCAGCAATTTTTGCGCATATTCAACCGCCGCCTTAGTATCGTGAATCGAGCATGGGCCGATGATGACCAGCAAACGGTTGTCGCGGCCGTGAACCAAATCCGAAATCTCATGACGTGTTTTATAAACCAAATTGGCAACCTGAGGCGTAACAGGCAGCTCATACAAATGTGCGATTGGAGGGAGTAACTCTTTGACTTCTTTAATCTTAATATCGTCGGTAGGGTGGTGTTGGGACATGATGGACTCTCTTGTTTATTTTTGATACAGGTTACAGGTTTTAGCGGAATTAAACAAGGCTTGATTTTTTGTTTTGGCAATTTTATTCTAAAATTTCTTTGTTTTAATTATTTTATGGAATTTAAAATTAATTTATTTATAAAAATTAATATTTAATGCTATTAAAAAATTCATTTATATAATAAAGGGCTTTGAGTTTTCATCAAAATACAGGCCGTCTGAAAATGTTCAGACGGCCTGAAGTCTTACATAGACCCAAAAATTGAGAAGCGTGGAGACTATCGATATTGTTCCAGTAAGGGGGAAGAAAAAGGAGTCCAATACACGCCTTTCAGGCCGCTTTCCACCAATTTGTCATTCAGCCAAGTGTTACAAGTATTGAATAAATGATAGCGCCCTTTGGCTTTGTAAAAAGCATCGTTAGATTGATGATGGATTCCTTTTAGCAAGATAGTTTGCCCATTTTCTTGTTGAAAACCGGCCAAGAGCGATTTGGTTAAATTCCTGTATTGCTCAGGCGTGACCAAAAATTTGACGACATGGCTATTTTCTTGTGGTTCAAAAGGATAATAAGTAACATGAATCAGCGTACGGTTCAGCCCGCTTAATGCACCTAAAGCATTGGAGAACGTCAAATCTTTCCACTCAGGCGTGTATAAATAAAAATTGCGTTCCCCCCAGCCTAAACCGATATGCGTTATTTGAGGATCAGCAGTGAGCGTGTCTCTCGGATTGACGACATCCGACCAATCAAAAATATCATTCTTCAGCGGCATGACTACATCAGTATGCACGCCGTTACTGACTAAAAATAAAGTAAATTCCCCTTTGGGCTGCTCTTCATTAAGCGGCAATGAAGCCAGCATCCAAGCAGATAAAAAATACAATAGGGCAAAAATAGGGATAATCAGCGCTATTTTGCCAATTTTTTTGAGGATGTGGAGAAAGGAGCGCATTCGTTTTTTAAAGGCGATTAAGTTTGAAGGTATGTATTTTCTATTAAATTTGTACTTTTTTCATTAGAAATGAGAGGGTGGTATCTTGCGACCAATGATAAAAATGATTGTTGAATTTAAATAAAAAAGGCCGTCTGAAATATTCAGACGGCCTGATTTTTTTGTAACGTTATGTAGTGTTGTACGTTACGTTGTAAAGTAATCTAGGATTGGATTTATCTATTTGATAAATATGAATTTAATAAGGCATTATGCCTTAAAAAATCTATTGATTCGGTATCTGTAAAAGTTTGAATCTGCCTTGTAAATCAGTATGCAGGACAGGCATTTTTGCTTTATCCACAGATTGGTTCTACTTGTCAGAACGTTTTGCTCAATTCTACAAACATTTTGGTTTTGCCGTATTCGTAGAACTTGTCGTTGCTCCATGTTTTGTTGTGGGCAATGGTCAGGCGCGGGGTGATGCCTTTGAAATGGAGGGCGCGGTGCCATACGCTCAGGGAGGCGGAGGCTTCTTTGTCGCGGCGGTTTTGTTCGTTGCTGAAGAAGCTGGGGGCTTGGTAACGGCGTTGGGCGGCGCTGAGGCGTAGGACGGTGGAGAGGCCTTTGGGCCATTCTTGTCCCCATGTGGTGCGCAGGGCGTAGCGGTTGAAGCTGTCGCTTTTGTCGTCGCGGTTGCGTTCGCGGTAGAGGTCGATACCGGCTACCCAGTATTGGCGCGCGTTGCGGTAGTACACGATGGAGTTGCTGAGCAGTTGGCTGGTGTTGTTGGAACGCTCGCGGCGGTTGTTTTTCAGACGGCCTGCTTCAAATGCGCTGAGGGTTTGCAGCTTGGGTTGCCACCAATGGTTGTAGTGGAGGCGTGCGCCGTTGGTGTAGGTGTAGGGGTCGTTGCCGTAGAAGCGGCGCTCGTGGAACGGGGTAATGCCGATATCGTTGCGCTGGTCGGCATAGCCGATGCCTGCCGAGAAGCGTGTGGTGAGGTCGTTGTAGTTGGTGTGTTTGGGATAGATTTTGCCGTAATGGTCTGCGCCTGCCGTGGCATAGAAGCCGCGGGGCAGCGACCATTTTTTTTCTGCGCCGATTTGGTAATGGATGGCGGTGGCATCGATAGGTTCGGGGAATGTCCAGCCTCGGAAGCAGTCGTCGTCGGGATAGGCTAGGCGCACGGTGCGGCATTGTTCGTCGCTCAGGTGGTTGCCCAGACGGCGTTGGCCGGGGGCTTGGTTGATGTTTTGTTCGCGCGTGATGTTCAAGCCGGCATTGAATTGCCATGAGTCGCGTTCGCGCAGGGCTTTGCGGTAGGTTTCGATGCGTTCTTGCAAGGCAGGCGGGAGGGATTCGGTTTGTAGTTTGTCGAACTGGTCGGCCGCGGCTTCGTTTTGTTTGTCTTCAAACAAGGCGGTCGCAAGCTGCCAGCGGACGGCGGAGGCATCGGGCTGCTCGGCGATAAAGCGGCGGTAATGGCCGACGGCTTCGGCGGCGCGTCCTTCGGATTGGGCAAGCAAACCTTTGGCATAGCGTGCCATGGCGCGGTCGTGTTCTGGCCATTGTTCGTAAATGGGCAAAACGGCTTTGATGCCGGGGATGTTGTGGGCGACGACGGCGGAATACATGGCGCGTGCCAGTAATTCGGTGTTGGCAAGCAGGGTATCGGCATCGACGTTGATGATTTTTTCAGACGGCCTGTTTGTCTGCTCGGCAGGGATGTTGTGCGTTTCGGGTTGTTGGGGTTCGGCTGTGTTGACTTGAAGCTCGGGTTTCACATCAGGCGGCACATCGGCGGCGTGAAGGGAAAGGGGAAGGATGGCGAGGAGGAGCAGACGTTTTTTCATGGCAATGTTTGGGATGTTATCGGTATAAGTGGGCAGATTGTACAATGTTTTGAGTCGGAAATTTTACAAACCGACTGCCATTATACCTGATAAAGATGACAAAAGGCCGTCTGAAACCCGATGGGATTTCAGACGGCCTTTGTTTGCGAGTCGGATTTAGTTTTTGTCCAAGTCCAAATCGGCTTTGTATTCGATACGGCCTTGGCCTTTGTCTTCGATGGAAACGTCCAGCTCTTGTTTGCCGCGTTTGAATTTCAGATCGGCATCGTCGTGTTTGATTTCAGACTCAACCACATGGAAACCTTTGCTGCGCGCGTGGGCGATCACTTTTTTGGCCAAGGAAGGAATGGAATTGCGTTGGCCGGAGAGTTCGGCTTCGTATTCAAATTCGCCGTTACCTTGATGATCGGCTTTTATGGTGTGCGCGCCATCCGGACGGTAGATTTCGGAAGGCAGCGGGGAGGCGAATGCCGTGGCGGAGAAAAGAGCCAAAATGCCGGTGGCCAGTAACGATTTTGCTTTGGTCATCGGTTTTCCTTTCTGAAAAGGGTTTTGAGAACGACATCATCTTATCGGCAGGTATGAGGGGCGGCAAGCGGATAAACTTGATTTTACGCGCGGCTACATGATTTGTTTGGAGGGCGTTGGTTCTTTGCTTTGGGCTGGTGTTTACTTGCAAAAAATGCTGCCGGATAAGACTTAGCCGAGGTGGAACAATTCGCTGCCGTGCGCCTTCAGCCATTGTTCGGCTTGGTCAACATGCGGCGTGAGCGAGTGGGTCAGAGCCCAAAATGCAGGGCTGTGGTTGGGATGGCGCAGGTGGGCGAGTTCATGCAGGCAGACGTAGTCGGCGACATATTCGGGCGCACCGATGAGCCGCCAGTTGAGACGGATGCAGGTAGTGTGGCGGCAAACGCCCCAGAAGGTTTTGGCGTTGGAAAGGGAAATGGCACTCGGGGTCAGGCGGGTGGTTCGGATATGGCCGTCGAGGCGCGGTAGCAGATACTCGTGCGCACGCTCGTGCAGAAAGCGGCGCAAATGGGTAAGTTGGGCGGCGTTTTCTTTTTCGGGCAACAGGATTTCAGACGGCCTGATTTGGATGTGGTTTGCTGTGTGGACGGACAAGGCCGTCTGAACGCCTTGATACCAAATCCATTCGGGAAGCGAGTCGGTGGGTGTTGGTCGGGCCGGTGTTTTGTTTAAGGTACGGCGCAGGATGGCTTCGTTGTCGTTCAGCCATTGGGTAAAGGTGTGCTGGGTAACAAATGGAGGGATATTGATGCTGACGGTATCGGCGGAAACGGGGCGCAAGATGAGGTTTTTCTTGGCGCTGCGTTTGAGCTGGATATGAATGGTGAGGCCGTCTGAAAGGGTGTGGGTATGGAGGCGGGGCATGATATTAATGGAAATATTGGACGGCATGGAAAGGGCGGGCATAGCGGCCCACCCGATGGAATGATTTATTTGGTTTTGGGCGCGAACGGACCTTGTCCGGTAATCAGGGGCTGTTGGCTTTCAATCCATTGCTCACATTGGGCCATGAGTTCGGCTTCATCGCCGTTGTTGTGGGCAATGGGTTTGCCGATGATGACGCTGACCGTGCCGGGGTATTTGAGGAAGGAATTTCGCGGCCAAAACTCGCCGCTGTTGAGCGCGACGGGGACGATGTCCATCTCGAACATTTTTGCCATGCGCGCGCCGCCGAGCTTGTAGCGGCCTTTTTCGCCGGGTGGCAGGCGTGTGCCTTCGGGGAAAATGGTAATCCAATAGCCTTCGTTTTTACGCGCAAGGCCTTGTTCTAAGAGTTGTTTGTTGGCTTCACCGCGGTTGTTGCGGTCGATGCCGATGGTTTTGACCAGCTTCAAGCCCCAGCCGAAGAAAGGGATTTTGAAGAGTTCGCGTTTGGCAACATAGACTTGTGGCGGAAAAATCTCTTGCAGGGCGAGGGTTTCCCAGCCGCTTTGGTGTTTGGCACAAATGATGGCAGGGTGGTCGGGAATGTTTTCCGCGCCGCTTAAGGTGTAGTTCAAACCGATGATGTGCTTGAGCGACCAGTTGAGGATGCGCACCCAAATTTGCGCCATTTTGTGCGCACCGCCTTGGAAGGGCAGGGCAAGCAGCATAAAGGGGAACAGCAAAATAATGCTGGAGGAAAGGATGAACCAGTAAATCAGGTTGCGGATAATCAGCATATCGGGGAAAAGTCTGTCGTTTGAAGGCCGTCTGAATGCCGTTGTCGGCAGTTTTCAGACGGCCTTGTCGTTTATAGGATGGCTTGCGCGGCTTCTTCGATTTTTGTGTTTTCACGCATGATGTATTGCGAGAAAGCGAGCAGGTTGTCGAAGACTTGGGTGTGTTCGGGCAGTTCTTGCTCGTGTTTGGCCAGCGTTTTTTTGCCTTTGCCGGTCAGGACGAGCGCGGATTTGCCGCCTGCGGCATCAATGGCTTGCAGGTCGCGCAGGCTGTCGCCGACCAGCCAGGTTTCGGCGGCATTGGCCTTGAAGCGTTCGATGATGTCGATAATCATGCCGGGCTTGGGTTTGCGGCATTCGCAGTTGTCGGCGGCAGTGTGCGGGCAAAACCAAATGCCGTCGATGGTGCCGCCTGCTTGAACGGCAAGGCGGTGCATTTTCGCGTGCATTTCGGTCAGGTCTTGCACGGTAAAGTATTTGCGGCCGATACCGGATTGGTTGGTGGCCACGGCGATGGTGTAGCCTGCCTGCGTTAAAAAGGCGATGGCATCCATACTGCCTTCGATGGGAATCCATTCGTCAACGGATTTGACGAAATCGTCGCGGTCTTGATTGATAACGCCGTCGCGGTCGAGGATGATGAGTTTCATGGTGTTTTTTAAGATGGGGTGTGTCGATATTATAGTGAAGATTAAAGAGTGTGCATACGTTGTGTTATTATGTAGCCTTGTTTCAGAAATGCTTCTAATTGTGTATTTGTAGAAGTTTATTAATAAGGGATAGCGTCATGTTTGCTTATGTTTTCCTATTTTTGTTTGTGTCAGCAGCAGTAGTGCTTATTATAAAGTCACACTATCGTTGGACCTATTTTTTTGCTTCAATGCTGTTTTTGTTTTTGGCGGCTGGTATGTTGATGTTGACAGGGCAGTGGCAACGAGCGTTGAATTTTGCATCAGTATGTTTTGTTGTGTTTGCTTTGTTTCATAGATTAAAAATTCATTATTATAAACAACCATTGTTGATTTCGGACTTTCGACTCATCGTCGATTGGCGTAACTGGGAGACATTGTTTCATTATAAAGAAGCCATCGTTGGCGTACTGGGATTAATGGTATTGATTGTTTACGCCGTGTTTGGTTGGTACGATGCGGAGCCTATGGATATAGTGTGGCAGTATACTGGTGCAATCATATTCATAACGTCATTTTTTGCAATGTGGTATTTTTCAAAGCATCCTGGAGCAGTTAGAACATGGCTGGATTCGTTGCCAAATGATGGTAGGGATGTATTTTTAAATTTGCCAATGTCTTGCAGGGCAGTATTTTTCCAAGTGCCGATGTTTGAAGGTAATGGACAGGAATTTGCTGAGAAACTGTTAACTGAAAACATGTATCCTGAAACATTGGAAAAACCCGATATTATCATCACGCTGATGGAATCAACGCTTAATCCACATAAATTTGATTTCACATCAGCCGATATTCCTAAATTAAGGATGTTTGAACAGCAGATGGATACCATGTTTGCTTCTCCACTGCGCGTACATACATTTGGTGGTGCGACGTGGAAATCTGAATTTGCATTTTTAGCAGGCGTGCCGTCTACTGACTTTGGCGCATTGGCTAGTGGGGTATTTTATTCGGTGGTGCCACATTTACAGACTGGGCTTATCCGAAATTTGCGTGAGCATGGTTATTTTTGTGTGGCTTTTTCGCCCTTTACTAAGGGCAACTATAACGCCAAAGCCGCCTATGACCATTTTGGTTTTGATCTTATGTTACAGCCTCAAGATTTGGGGTATCCCGCTCCGATGGGCAAAAATTTATGGCACATTTCTAGCGAAGAAATGATGCAATATGCGCGGATGATTCTAGAAAAACGTCATCCTAGTTTAGCAGATGTACAGCAACCGATGTTCGTCTATATTTTAACTATGAAAGAACATGGGCCTTACAGGACAGACATGGATAATGTGTTTGGACTGGACTCGCCAGATTTAGACGTGAAAACCATTTCTGCAATCAACGACTATATCGGGCGTATTGTCGATTTGGATAAAGCGACAGAAAGTTTTAACCATTACCTACATGAACGTAACAAACCGTTTGTATTTGCTTATTTCGGCGACCATCAGGCATCGTTTGATGGTGTCTCTCCCAAGAAAAAAGGGGAGGATACTCATCCCGACTATATTACGCAATTTACAGTTAGAAGTAATATTGCCTCAGGGTTTAGGCAAGAACAGGATTTTCTTGACCTTGCTTTTGCTGGAGGAGTGTTAATGAATGTGGCAGGTCTTTCTCCTGCAGACAATTTCATGAAAGCAAATATGACCATGCGAAGTTTAAGTAATGGTAGGCTTGAAGATTGTTACAATAGTGAGCTTGTTAATGATTACCGGAATTATTTATATAGTATCCTGAAAATTGTACGTTAGGTGTTTAACTTAAATGATAAGACGTATGCTTTTAGAAAAAGAGGTACAACGATAATCTACGTAATCATACATTATTTATTTCTATAATATGTAGTGTAGTTTCCATAAGAAGACGGGCAAGAATGCTCGTCTTTTTGTAGTTTGAAAATCAAGTTTTGTAACATAAAGACTGGTTTTGAGGTCTTTGTAAAAGCCCCTAAAATTCCTAAATTTCTACCAAGATATTTAGGGGATTGTTCGTGAGCATTTTCAGTAAAACTCTAAAGTCATAATAGCTGCTACTTCGCCTTGTTGTAGTTAGAGTAAGTGCTTGATTGGCAGCTTATTGAGCATTAACTGTATTATCAAAGAACCCGTTACTTCTGATATTACATGCGAATGTCCTGCATATTCTACTGTTATCTATGTTCGGAGATATTTCACTTGGCTAAAGGCATAGCCTTTCTGATTTCTAACTTATCCTTATTACTCGCATTGATTTCAACCTGTGTTTCAAAGCTCTCAATATCTTTAGTGAAGTATTATTCTGATATCTGTCAGTATAGTATATTGAGAGTATGGTCGATATGATGCGCTAAGGTGGGATTATAGGTTAATGCCTGCATAGGAGAGGTAATTTTGTGTTTTCCCTATTGTTTGAGAGAAACCGCCTGAGTGATGGCTTGTGCCAGTGTTTCTGGGTTTTGACGTGAGAAAAAGAAACCTGCATTTTCGTTCATGACTTCGGTACATGCCATATTGTCGGAGAAAACAACTCTGGTTCCGCACAAAATAGATTCTATGCCAACCAGTCCGAATGGTTCGTACAGTGATGCCATGATGGTGAAGTCGGCAGCTCGGTAAAGTTCAGGCATATTTTTGCAGAAACCAAGCTCAATAACGTTGTTCATTGGTCGTGGTAAGGGCGATCCGGCAACAGCCAGTTTGATGGGTAAATCGGTATGCTCGAAAAATTCTGCTAATAAATCCAAACCTTTTCGGGTGTGTCCGGTTGATGGAAATAGGAAAATAGTTTCGTCGTCTTTAAATCCGTATCTCGCACGAGTTGCAGGAATTTCTTCCGGTTTAGCGTAGAAGCGTGCAGTATCGGCAGGGGGATGGATAACACGGATTTTTTCAGAAGGCACCCCATAGAGGTTGATCAACTCGTGTTGCATTAGGTGTGAATGCGCCATGATCAATTTTGCCGTTAAGTAGTTGGTGCGGTTACGCCGAATGATGAGTCTATCAAGTAGGTTTGGGGTTTTACCCATGTTGTGCAGGTAACCTAAGTGTGTACCGCCGCAGACAAAGATATCAGCATAATCACTGGGATTGCAGGCAATAAGGGGAATATTTCTGTTTTGCCGGAGTTTGGCCAATTGCATACTGAAGAAAAAAGGACGCAACTTTTTCGGAATCTTTTTTTGATTGACGTGATGCGTATCAACTTGGCGGTATTCCGGAACCGTTGTATCAATTTGTGCAGCAAAGACTGTAGGTTTGATGCCGTGTGCGCTTAAACCACGGACCAGGTCGAAAGTGTAGCTTTCCATGCCGCCACCTGGACGGAAGCAGTTAATAGCAATGTCGATAGAATAGTTCGGCTTCATTGTGTGGATTCTTTCGAATATTTTTCTACTTTCAAACTGCTTTTCCATTTTTCAAATGCCGTCTGAAAAACGGGGGTCAGTTTGGCGAAGGTTTCCGGGGTGCTTTTGACGTGGTAGAAGCCGCCGAGCGAGGGTGTGTCGAGGGCGAGGACGTAGTCTTCCATAAATGCGCCGTAGCCGTCTTCTTCGTCGGTGTAGTAGAACTCGGTAAACCGTTGGCCGAGTTCGGTAAAGTCGTCCGCCGTCAGTGCGCCATCCATGTGTTTGAGCAGGAAGTGCCGTCCGCTGGTTTTGCCCGAGGTCATGGCGGCGAAGTCGGCTGCGGTTTCGGGGGAGGTTTGCCAGACGGGGTTGACGAGGCCTGCCTGCGCCGCCCACTGCCAGTATATGCCGATATGGGTAGCAGCGTTTTCGGGCGGGAGCTGGTCGGGATAATCTTCGTCGAGATGGAAACGGATATTGTCGTACATGGACGGTGTTCGTTGGGGGAAAGGGGGTATTGTAGCGGAAAATAATGAATTAGGCCGTCTGAAAGAGGGTGTTTCAGACGGCCTTAAGGGAATTTAACCTTTAAATACGGGAACGATCTCCATTTGGCTCAGTATTTGGGCGGCAATGTTGATGATGCCGAAGAGGAAGACCCAAGCCATCAGCCAGAATCCGCCGTAAACTTTGTAGTTTTTGCCGATGCCGAATTTATGGCGCGAGCGGTAGAGCAGCATGGCGGGGATGATGCCTGTCCAGATGGTTGCGGCCAGGCCGACGTAGCCGATGGCGGTAACGAAGCCGGTAGGGAAGAGCAGGCAGGAGATCAAAGGCGGCAGGAAGGTCAGCGCGGCGGTTTTTGTACGGCCGGAGATGCTGTCGTTCCATTTGAAGATGTCGGCGATGTAGTCGAACAGGCCGAGCGTTACGCCGAGGAAGGACGTTGCAATCGCCATGTAGGAGAACAGGGTCAACACTTTGTCCATATTGCCGGTTTGGGCGAACTTGGACAGCGTTTCGATCAGGACGGAAACTTGGCCTTCTGCGGCGATAACCGGTGCGAACTCGTTGCGCGGCAGGTTGCCTTGGATGGCGATTTGCCAGAGGACGTAAATCACCAAGGCAATCAGCGTACCCGACCACAGGGATTTGGCTACTTTGGGTGCGTCGCCTTTAAAGTATTTGAGCAGGCTGGAGACGTTGCCGTGGAAGCCGAATGAGGCAAGGCAGACGGGCAGGGCGGTGGCGACATAAATCCAGTAGCTGGTGCCGGCAGGGGCTTGGGTGTCGAACAAGACAGGCATTTTGGCATCGGCAATCAGGCCACCGGTTGCCCAAATAAAGGTCAATACCATGCCGCCGATGAGGATGCTGGTGAAGCGGTCAACCAAGCGTGCTGATGCCCAAACGCAAAAGGCGAGAATGCCGAAGAAGACGAGTTGCCCGACGGTGAGCGAGATTTCGCTGTCTACCGCGCTGCCGATGCCTTTGGCTGTCAGGTCACCGCCGACGAAGATGTAGGCGTAGGTGAGCAGGTATAAAACGAAAGCGACGGCAACGCCGTTGATGACGTTCCAAGTCGGGCCGAGCAGGTCTTTAACCATGGTGTCGAAGCTGGCGCCGTGCGGATAATGGGTATTGACTTCCAAAATCATCAGGCCGCTGGAGAGCATGGAAAACCAGGTGTACAGCAACACGGCCAGCGAGCCGGTAAACCATACGCCGGAGGTGGCGGTCGGGTTGGCAAGCATGCCTGCGCCGATAACCGTACCGGCGATAATCATCGCGCCGCCGAATAGGGAAGGGGTTTTGGTTGACATTGTTTATCTTTCTTCTAGAAATGTGTGGCTGCCATTATGCCGTAAAGTGTAAGAAAAGGTAAAGCAAAGGCCGTCTGAAAACCCGATTGTCGTTTTCAGACGGCCTTTGATGTGTATAAACGCAACTGATTAAATCAATTTTCTTAGTTTCAATTCGTTTTTCAGATAGGCGTAATAAACCGGCGCGACGATGATGCCGCCGATGCCGAAAATGCGTTCAAAGACGACCATCGCCACCAGCAATTCCCACGCGCTGGATTCGATTTCCGAGCCGATGATTTTGGCGTTGAGGAAATATTCGAGCTTGTGGATGACAACGAGGAAAACCAGTGAGGCGAGGGCGACGTAAAGCGATGCGCCGAGGCTCAAAATAATAATGATGGTGTTGGAAATCAGGTTGCCCGCCACCGGAATCAGACCGACGATAAAGGCAACGATCAGGACGGTCATTTTAAACGGTAGGTCAACGCCGAACAGCGGTAAAACCAAGTAGAGGTACAGGCCGGTCAGGAAGGTGTCGATCAGCGAGATTTTGACTTGGGCGAGGAACACGCGTTCAAAGCTGGTTTCAAAATTGACGATGCGCCGCATCAATTCGGCTTTAAACAGAGGCATTTTGTGGCGGTTTTTGCGCATTTTCAGGCGGTGGAAACTGAGCATGGCGCCAATGATGATGCCGATGAGGATGTACACGAAGGATGTGATGCTGTTTTTACTGATACGGGTCAGCGCGGCGCGGTATTCTTCAATCAGTTTGATCGCCGAGGCTTTGATTTCGGCCATATTGTTAGGCAGCATATTGAGAATGGCCGCAGGCAGGTCTTGGCTGTTTTTGGTGTCTTCCAAAATCGCCGCCAGCTTCGCTAGCATAAAACCGACATGGCCGCCGTGTATCAGGTGGTAAATGCCCAAAGACATCATCGTGATGATGCTGAACACGATGGCCAGCGTCAGCGTGGTGGAAATCAGGTTGATATTGTGCGCGTTGAGCGATTTATGCAGCCGCGTGTTGCGTGGCAAAACACGGCGGCGGAGTTTAAGGATGACGCCGTTGGTGCGCGTAATAAAGATATAGGTCAGGATAACCGACAGCAGCAGCGGCAGAAAATGGTAGTGCAAGACAATCAGCAAAGCCAAACCCATCAGGATATAGGAGGCGTTGCGGAAAGTCGGGTTGTCGGTGTGTGAAGAGAGTAAGGACATGTGAAGCCAATAAGGTAAAAAGCAAAAAAAACAGGTCAGGCCGTCTGAAAAACCATGTTCAGACGGCCTAACTTAATGACAGCGATTAATCGTGCAATGAGGCCGCGTGTACCGTGTTTTCCAACAAAGTGGCAATCGTCATCGGGCCGACGCCGCCGGGAACGGGCGTAATCATGGACGCGCGTTCTTTGGCGACATCAAACTCCACGTCGCCGCACAGGCTGCCGTCGTCCAAGCGGTTGATGCCCACATCGATAACGATTGCGCCGGGTTTGACCCATTCGCCTTTAACGAAATTCGGAATACCTACGCCGACCACCAAAATATCTGCGGCCGCAACTTCATCGGCAAGGTTTTGCGTGGCGCTGTGGCAAATGGTTACCGTCGCGCGGGACAGCAGCAATTCCAACGCCTGCGGGCGGCCGACAATATTGGACGCGCCGACGACGACCGCTTTTTTGCCTTTCGGGTCGACGCCGTAGGCTTCCAACAAAGTCATCACGCCTTTGGGCGTGCAAGGGCGCATCAGCGGCATTTTGACGACCAGGCGGCCGACGTTGTAAGGGTGGAAGCCGTCCACATCTTTATGCGGCTCGATACGCTCCAAAACCGCTTGGCTGTCGATGTGAGCCGGCAGCGGCAGTTGCACCAAAATACCGTCGACGGCAGGGTCGCTGTTCAATTCGTCCACCAGTTTCAGCAAATCGTCTTGCGTGGTTTCAGACGGCAGCTCATAAGAACGCGATTCGATACCGCTTTTTTGGCAGGCCAGTTTTTTATTGCGTACATAAACTGCGCTGGCAGGGTCGTCGCCAACCAATACCACCGCCAAGCAAGGCGTGTGCAAACTTTTTTCCTGACGCGCTTTTACCGCCTGCGCGACCGCCTCGATGCGTTGTTGGGAGATTTTTTTTCCGTCTATAAGTTGTGCAGCCATGATTTTTCCTCCTCAATAGGGATAAATATTGCGTTTAAATTATCGCATTTTTCAGACGGCCTGACACAAAAGAGTAGCCCTGATTACGAAACATAAAAATAAATAACGATTAAAAATAATAAGATAATCAAAAAATGAAAGAATAAAGCAAAGTAGGTGTTGACCGGGTTGAAAAGGGTCTGTATAGTTCAGGTCTTCAGTCGGGGCGTAGCGCAGCCCGGTTAGCGCATCTGCTTTGGGAGCAGAGGGTCGTGAGTTCGAATCCCACCGCCCCGACCACAAAATTCTTCGCACGAATCGGCATGAGCGCCCGTAGCTCAACCGGATAGAGCACCGACCTTCTAAGTCGGGGGTTACAGGTTCGATTCCTGTCGGGCGTGCCAATTTTTACGGTGGCTGTAGCTCAGTTGGTAGAGCCCTGGATTGTGATTCCAGTTGTCGTGGGTTCGAGCCCCATCAGCCACCCCAGATGAAAGCCTGCATATTGTATGCAGGCTTTTTTCCGTTTATACCCGAATTCTACTTCAGATTTAATTGGGTTTCAAAAAAGTATTTATCAAACCGTTTCATTAAGGCATTGGCAAAAATGGCGTTTGCCGTGATATCAAATATCAATGAATACGCAATCAAGCCCGAATATTATACCGTTCGGTATCTTTTTATGGCGTTTCGCCGTTATCCTTTATAATACCCCGATTATTTTCTGTTTCATTCCCAAAGGAACCGCATCATGTCCGAATGGCCAGCTCCAGAATTTGAATCCAAAATCTGTCCGCCCGAAAAGCTGGCGGAGCGTTTGGCGGCATTGCCCCGTCCGCTGGTGTTTACCAACGGCTGTTTCGATATTCTCCATAGGGGTCATGTAACGTATCTGGCGCAGGCGCGATCGGCCGGTGCGGCTTTGGTGTTGGCGTTGAATACCGATGCGTCGGTGCGCCGTCAGGGCAAAGGTGACGACCGCCCGATTAATCCTTTGGAAAACCGCGCGGCAGTGGCAGCGGCATTGGCCAGCGTGGATTTGGTTACATGGTTTGATGACGATACGCCGGCCGCGTTGATTGAAATGGTCAAACCTGATGTATTGATTAAAGGCGGCGACTGGCCTGTGGATAAGATTGTCGGTGCGGCCGAGACGTTTGCGCGTGGCGGCAAAGTATTTTCGATTCCGTTTTTACACCAGACTTCGACCACTAAAACGTTGGCGAAAATCCGCGAAGCCGGAGGAGGCGAATGACGGATTTGAACAGCCGCCATTGGGCCTTGCTCGCCGCGCTTTCAGACGGCCTGCCGCAACACGTTTCTCAGTTGGCGCATGTGGTCGGGATGAAGCCGCAACAATTAAACGGATTCTGGCAGCAGATGCCGGGCCATATCCGTGGTTTGCTGCGCCAGCATGACGGGCAATGGCGCTTGGTGCGCCCTTTGGCTGTGTTTGCTGAAGAATCTTTGCAACAAATGGCCGGAAAACAGGGTTTTCGTGCGCAGTTGAAACACGAATGTTCGTCCAGCAACGATGAAATCATGGCATTGGCGCGCCAGTCGGCAGATTTGGCGCATAAGGCTTTGTGTGTGGCGCATTTCCAAACCAAAGGACGCGGACGGCAAGGGCGGAGTTGGGTCAACCGACAGGGCGAATGTCTGATGTTCAGCTTGGGCTGGACGTTTGACAAGCCGCAATATGAGCTGGGTTCGCTGGCGTTGGTAGTGGCATTGGCTTGCCGCCGTGCGCTTGCCGATATTGGTTTGGACGTAAATATCAAGTGGCCGAACGATTTGGTCGTGGCCAACGATAAATTGGCCGGTATTTTGATTGAAACGGCGAGGGTAGAGAATAAGACTGTCGCCATCATCGGCATCGGCATCAATTTTGTATTGCCGAAAGAAGTTGAAAACGCCACTTCTGTGCAGGCCTTGTTTCAGACGGCCTCTAAGCAGGGCGTAAGCGTCAAAACCTTGTTGAATGCAGTATTGGCGCAACTCGATGCGCTGTTGAGCGAATACGCGCAAAACGGATTTGCGTCATGTGTCGGCGAATACGATGCCGCCAACCGCGATACGGACAGACCAGTGTTGCTGCTTCAGGAAGGACGCGTTGTCCACGAAGGCGTAGTCAAAGGCGTGGATGCGCAAGGCGCGTTGCGTTTGCTGACGGACAAGGGCGAGAAAACCATCGTCAGCGGCGAGATCAGTTTGCGCCCGGATAACCGCCCGGCACAACCTGCCGCTGCGAAACCGGAAAGCTTTTTGCTGCTGGACGGCGGCAACAGTCAGTTGAAATGGGCGTGGGTAGAGAACGGCACATTTTCCGAAGTCGGCCGCGCGCCGTATCGTGATTTGACCCAGCTGGGCGAAGAATGGCTGCAATTTGCCGATGAAGATGTGAAGATTGTCGGTTGCGCCGTGTGTGGTTCGGTAAAAAAAGCGATGGTTGAAGAACAATTAACCCGTCCGGTCGAATGGCTGTCTTCCATGCCGCAGGCCTTGGGTATCCGCAATCATTACCGCCGCCCTGAAGAACATGGTTCCGACCGTTGGTTTAATGCGCTGGGCAGCCGCCGCTTTACGCAAAACGCCTGCGTCGTCGTCAGCTGCGGTACCGCCATAACCACCGACGCGCTGACGGAAGACAATCATTATCTCGGCGGCACCATCATGCCCGGTTTCCACTTGATGAAAGAGGCGATGGCGCTCAAAACCGCCAACCTCAACCGCCCCATCGGCAAGGTATATCCGTTCCCAACCACAACGCCGAACGCCATTGCCAGCGGCATGATGGATGCCGTTTGCGGCGCGTTGATGATGATGCATGGCCGTCTGAAAGACAAAACGGGCGGGGGCAAACCGGTCGATATTATTATCACGGGCGGCGGCGCGGGCAGAGTCGTGCAGGCGCTGCCGGAGTCATTCGTTCATGACAATCAAGTGAAAATCGTCGATAATCTCGTGATTCACGGGCTCTTGCATTGGATTGCCCATCGCAACGGACAATAAAAAGGAAAACGCATCATGAAATGGCTGTTTGCGGTCTTGGTCGCACTCAACATCATTGTTTTTGGCAGCATGGTTGCCTATCGGACACAACATAAAACCGCCAAACCCGAATCTGCCTTGGAAGGCAGTACACACGAATTATTACGCCCATCTTCTTTGGGCGCGCCCAAAGCCGAGCCTCAGCAGGCATCGCAACCCGATTGGGTGGTGGTTGAATCAGACGGCCTGATTATGGCCGAACCTGAATCAGAAGAAGCGGAAGCCTTGCGTAAAAAGCAAGAAGCGCAGCAGTTGAAAGAGAAAAAAGAAAAAATGCGCCGCGAGAAAGAGGCGCAAGAGCGTCGCGCCGCTGAAGAAGAGATGGGCGCGGCCGGCGTGGAACGCTTGTGTACCAGCAGCGCCACCGTGGTGATGGATGAAGACGATTACCACCGCATCAAAGGCTTGTTGGGCAAATGGCCTCATGCGGCCAGCCGCAGTATCGAAAAACGCAACGGCGCATCCGGTGGCGAGACTTCTTCCAAAACCTTCCGCGTGGTCTTGCCTGCCGACGGCGACACTTCCGCCCAGCTTGATGCCTTGGGCAGCCGAGGCTTTAGCGGCAGCATTCACAACGGCGAAATCAGCATTGACGTAACACGCAGCCGCTCTTCCGCCCAAGTTTTGATTTCACGCTTGTCCAGCGCAGGTTTCGGCGGCGCGCGCATTGTCGAACAGGAAGACAGAAGCGCACCCGATACCGGTTTGAGCGTGGCGCGCATGACTGTGGTCTTTATGGCGGTTGATGAGCGCGATGCCCAAGACATCAGAAACATTGTCGGCCGTTATGGCAAGTTGAACATGAAAACCTGCCGATAATCAGGTCTATTCGGTTTCAGACGGCCTGAGCAGCAGCCGGCCAAGCCTGATAAACCGAACGCCAAAAAACACGAAACCCACTGTATCGGCAGTGGGTTTCGTGTTTTTCGGTTTTGAGTATCTGATATAAAGGGGAACAGGTATGTTTCGTATATGCGCACTCCGAGTATCAAGAGATAATGGGAAAGAGGGGGATAAAATCTGTCGTTTAATGGCTCGGATTAGGACGTCTTCCGAGTGGTTTTGATTATACGCTAATAATAACTATTATCAATAGCAAAATTGAAAAAATAATGGATTTTGTTGTAATGCTTTGTTTTGTATGGAAATTAAATTGCGGTATCGGCTTTGCCGTGATTGAAAAGGCCGTCTGAACAACAGACGGCTTTGGGTCTATTCGAATTTAGGCAGAGAACAACCTTCAGGCATAACAATTTTGCATTCAGTCATTCCTTCATTCTTACAATTTAATAAAGCAGTCTTTTCTGCAGCTCCTTGTTCTGCAGCACCTCCTATGACTCTAGTTTGTTTATTCAGTTTTCCAGTAGCGGCAGCTACGCATCCGTTTCGAACCCAACTGAGTACTTTACAATGAATATTTTTATTTCCTGCACCGCATTGTTTAATCGCAGCTCTCTGTGCCTCAGCTTTTGAATTTTGATTTAATGCTCCACCTATATTCCCAGACCTTGCATCAAAAGCTAAAGCTCCAAATTTGGAAGGAACTTTTACATCATAATAAATAATTTTCTTAGGTTGTGTATGAGTATTTGATTGAGATGGAACATTATATAAAATTTGTCGGCCCGAGCTGTCGATAATACGACAGGTTCCAGTTGCAGGTTGGTATTCACCGCCACAGCCGTTGGCATAAACATTAAGGCTTGTCAGTCCTAGCAATACAACAAGTAACTTTTTCATTTTAATTCCAATCTATTTATTATTTGAATCTTTATCAGCCTGCGCTGCATCAATCATACGATGATTTGTTATCTTCTCTACGCGGCTGACGTTGAACTAGGGTAAGGCAAACATTTCAACCCTATATTTCAGACGGCCTTTTGATTTGTTTCAATCACTCATAAACCCAAGCAATCAACATATCCAAAGCCATATAAAATACCGTATAATCAAGGCCAAATTAACTTTGCCTGCTTGTCGGGCCGTCTGAAAAATTATGCAACAAACCTACGCCGCCGTACAGCGAGATTTGCTCGAAGCCAACCATCTTTCCCCTGATTTGCTCGCCCAAAGCCTGAGCATTATCGGCGCCAACCATGTCGATTATGCCGACATCTATTGTCAGCGTACTGCCTATGAAAGCTGGCATCTGGAAGAAGGCATCGTCAAATCGGGCAGCTTTCAAATCGATCAGGGCGTGGGCGTGCGTGCCGTTTCGGGCGATAAAACCGCTTTTGCCTACGCCGACAGCCTGTGTATCGATTCGATCAACCGCTCTGCCAAAGCCGTGCGCGTGATTGGTGCGGCCGGTGGCGAGGCCAGCGTCAAAGTGCCGACACCTGCCTACGGCAAGCCTGTCCACATGGCGATTGACCCTATTGCCAGCCTTGATTCCGCTGCCAAAGTCGCGCTGTTGAACAAAGTCGAAACGCTGGCCAAAGCCGCCGATCCGCGTATCGTGCAAGTGATGGCCGGTTTGACCTGCGAATACGACATGGTGTACATCGCCCGTCTGGACGGTAAACACGCTGCCGATATCCGCCCGATGGTGCGCATGAATGTAACCGTCATTGCCAAGCAGGGCGAGCGTCGCGAGCAGGGCAGCGCGGGTGGTGGCGGGCGTTATGATTTGGCGTATTTCGATGAAAACTTGGTGCATCGGTTTGTCGATGCCGCCGTCAAACAAGCCCTGACCAATCTTGAATCCCGTCCTGCGCCTGCCGGCGAGATGACCGTCGTTTTGGGCAACGGTTGGCCGGGCGTGTTGCTGCACGAAGCGGTCGGACATGGTTTGGAAGGCGATTTCAACCGCAAAGAAACCAGCGTTTTCTCCGGCCGAATCGGTGAGCGTGTGGCCGCCAAAGGCGTTACCGTTGTGGACCAAGGTGATATTGTCGACAGACGCGGTTCGCTCAATATCGACGACGAAGGCAACGAAACCCGCCGCACGGTATTGATTGAAGACGGTATTTTGGTCGGCTATATGCAAGACGAAACCAACGCCCGCCTGATGGGTACGCAATCGACCGGCAACGGCCGCCGCGAAAGTTACGCTTCTGCGCCTATGCCGCGCATGACCAATACCTTTATGGAAAACGGCGGCTATGAGCCGGAAGAAATCATCGCGTCCATCGATAAGGGCATTTACGCCGTCAACTTCGGCGGCGGACAAGTGGACATTACCAGCGGCAAGTTCGTATTCAGCGCATCCGAAGCGTGGTGGGTCGAAGGCGGCAGGCTGCAATATCCTGTCAAAGGTGCGACCATCATCGGCAACGGCCCCGAAGTGCTGAAACATGTTTCGATGATAGGCAACGATACCGCGTTGGACAGCGGTGTCGGCGTGTGCGGCAAAGAAGGGCAGAGCGTCCCCGTCGGCGTGGGGCAGCCGACTTTGCGTATCGATGCCGGGCTGACCGTCGGCGGCAGCGCAATCTGACGCGGAATCCAGTACGATGCCGTCTGAAAGTTTTTTCAGACGGCATCGCCTTATTCTTTTTTATGATGTTTGATATTCCCAAGAATTCTTTAACATTATCTTACAAGTTCATTAAAATACCGCCTTTCGTTAAGCTGATTGTCTGATTCTGATGAACTGGCCTTATCTGATCGATGCCATACCCAAATTCGCCAATGCGGCAAAGCTGACGCTGGAATTGTCCGTTTACGGCGTTGTTTTGTCGTTGCTGTTCGGCCTGCCCGTCGCCGTGGTAACGGCATACCGCATCCGCCCTTTCTACGCATTGGCACGCGCCTATATCGAACTGTCGCGCAATACGCCCCTGTTGATCCAGTTGTTTTTCCTGTATTACGGCCTGCCGAAAATGGGCATTAAATGGGACGGTTTCACCTGCGGCGTGATCGCACTGGTTTTCTTGGGCGCAAGCTATATGGCGGAAGCCGTCCGCGCCGGCATTTTGGCAGTGCCAAAAGGGCAGGTCGAGGCGGGCAAAGCCGTTGGTTTGAGCCGATTTCAAGTGTTCCGCTATGTCGAATTGCCGCAGGCTTGGGCGGTCGCTTTTCCGGCTATTGCCGCTAATATATTGTTTTTAATGAAAGAAACATCCGTTATTAGCGCGGTCGGTATTGCAGAATTGTTGTTTGTTACCAAAGATGTGATTGGTATGGACTATAAAACCAACGAGGCATTGTTCCTGCTGTTTGCCGCTTATCTGATTATCCTGCTGCCTGTTTCTTTGTTGGTGCGGCGATTGGAAAACCGCATACGGAGGGCGAAATATGGCGTTTGACTGGCTTTTTGAAGGAAAAAATGCGGCACGTTTGGGCGAAGGCCTGCTCTTAACGGCACAAATTTCTTTAATCTCTGTTGCGGCTTCTTGCGTATTGGGGACGTTGTTCGGCCTGGTTTTGCGTTCGCGCAACCGGCTTGTCCGCCTTATCGGACGGTTTTATCTCGAAACCATCCGCATCGTGCCGATTTTGGTGTGGCTGTTCGGCCTGTATTTCGGTTTGTCCGTGTGGACGGGCATACACATCGGCGGATTTTGGGTTTGCGTTTGGGTTTTTACGCTTTGGGGCATCGCCGAAATGGGCGATTTGGTGCGCGGCGCATTGGAATCGATTGAAAAACATCAAGTCGAATCGGGCTTGGCACTGGGTTTGAGCCGTCGTCAAGTGTTCCGCTACATCGAATTGCCGCAAAGTGTCCGCCGTGCTTTGCCGGGGACGGTTAATTTGTTTACGCGAATGATTAAAACCAGTTCGCTCGCCTCGCTTATCGGCGTGATTGAAGTGGTCAAAGTGGGGCAACAAATTATTGAAAACTCTCTGCTGACGCAGCCCAATGCCTCATTTTGGGTTTATGGCCTGATTTTTATGCTGTATTTTTTATGCTGTTGGCCGCTGTCGCTGTTGGCGGCAAAGCTGGAACAAAAATGGGAACACTGATATGGCTTTATTGAGTATCCGCAAGCTGCACAAACAATACGGCAGCGTAACCGCCATTCAATCCTTAGATTTGGACTTGGAAAAAGGCGAAGTGATTGTGTTATTGGGTCCGTCCGGCTGCGGCAAATCCACCCTCCTGCGCTGCGTCAACGGTTTGGAGCCGCACCAAGGCGGCAGCATCGTGATGGACGGTGTTGGCGAATTCGGTAAAGACGTTTCCTGGCAAACCGCCCGGCAAAAAGTCGGCATGGTCTTTCAAAGCTATGAATTGTTTGCCCATATGACCGTCATCGAAAACATCCTCTTAGGCCCGGTAAAAGTACAAAACCGCAACCGCGCCGAAGCGGAAGCACAAGCCGACAAACTGTTGGAACGCGTCGGCCTGCTCGACCGCAAAAACGCCTACCCGCGCGAACTCTCCGGCGGCCAGAAACAACGCATCGCCATTGTCCGCGCCCTGTGCCTGAATCCGGAAGTCATCCTGCTGGACGAAATCACCGCCGCACTCGACCCCGAAATGGTGCGCGAAGTCTTGGAAGTGGTTTTAGAACTCGCCCATGAAGGCATGAGCATGCTCATCGTAACCCATGAAATGGGGTTTGCCCGCAAAGTTGCCGATCGCATCGTCTTCATGGACAAAGGCGGCATCGTCGAATCGTCCGACCCCGAAACCTTCTTCTCTTCCCCCAAAAGCGAACGCGTCCGCCAATTCTTGGCAGGCATGGACTACTGATTTTATTTTCAGGCCGTCCGAACCCTTTTTCAGACGGCCTCCACTTTCAACCAAACATTTGAAAAGGAAACACTCATGCAATTGAATGCCAAATTCAAAGCCCTCCTCGCCTCTGCCGCCATCGCCGTCGGCCTGACTGCTTGCGGAGGCGGCTCCGGCGATGCCCAATCTTCACAAAGCAGCGGCGCGGCGACCGTTGCCTCCATCAAAGAAAAAGGCGTGATCCGCATCGGCGTATTCGGCGACAAGCCCCCGTTCGGCTATGTTGACGCAAACGGCAAAAACCAAGGCTTTGACGTTGAAATCGCCAAAGACCTGGCCAAAGACCTGCTCGGCAGCCCAGACAAAGTCGAGTTCGTCCTGACCGAGGCTGCAAACCGCGTTGAATACGTCCGTTCCGGCAAAGTCGACCTCATCCTGGCCAACTTCACCAAAACCCCCGAACGCGCCGAAGCTGTCGATTTTGCCGACCCCTACATGAAAGTGGCGTTGGGCGTGGTTTCCCCCAAAGGCAAACCGATTACCGACGTGGCGCAATTGAAAGACCAAACCCTTCTGGTCAACAAAGGCACCACCGCCGATGCCTTCTTCACCAAAAGCCATCCTGAAGTCAAACTGCTGAAATTCGACCAAAATACCGAAACCTTCGACGCACTGAAAGACGGCCGCGGCGTAGCACTTGCCCACGACAACGCCCTGCTGTGGGCGTGGGCGAAAGAAAACCCGGATTTTGAAGTCGCCATCGGCAACCTCGGCCCTGCCGAATTTATCGCACCCGCCGTTCAAAAAGGCAACGCCGATCTCTTGAACTGGGTCAACGGCGAAATCGCCGCCATGAAAAAAGACGGCCGTCTGAAAGCCGCCTATGAAAAAACCCTGTTGCCCGTGTATGGCGAAAAAGTCAAACCGGAAGCATTGTTGGCCGAATAAGTTTGTTTAACAAGAAAATCCGTATCCGCATTTGAAGGCGGGTGCGGATTTTTTCAGCTGCCGCAAATATCGCAAATTCAAAGTAAAATCAACTATATCATTGTTTTTTATTTATTCCGTTGTTGCCGCTTGGAAGGGAATCCGCCCCGTTCGGTTTCGCTTGTTTTTGAATTTCGGGCAACTTTCAAATCGTCATTCCCGAAAATCGCTTCAGCCTTATGTTTCCGGATGACCGCTTTCGCGGAATGACGGCGGAGCGTTTCTGTTATTCGGATAAATTCCTACGGTATCGAAATGGCGATAAGGTGTTTTTCTTTATTATATAATTCCAAAGCGAAAATGATATTTTTTGAACAAGCGTGCCGCAAAGCCGGAAAAAATGTTCGAGCCGCATCGGCGGCAGACAGGATAAAAAATGATGTTTGACGAATGGTTGGGCTTGTCAAAACTACCTAAAAATGAAGCAAGAATGCTGCTGAAATATGCTTCGGGATATACGCGCGTGCAGTTGTTGACACGGGGCGGGGAAGAAATTCCGGACGAAGTCCGGCAGCGGGCGGACAGGCTGGCGCAACGCCGTCTGAGCGGCGAGCCGATGGCCTATATTTTGGGTGTGCGTGAGTTTTACGGACGACGCTTTGCCGTCAATCCCCATGTACTGATTCCACGCCCTGAAACCGAGCATTTGGTGGAAGCCGTACTCAAACGCTTGCCGCCGCAAGGCCGTGTGTGGGATTTGGGAACGGGCAGCGGCGCCATTGCCGTGACCGTCGCGCTTGAACGCGTTGATGCCGATGTTCGCGCATCCGACATCAGCACCGGTGCTTTGGATACCGCCCGTCAAAATGCGGCCGAATTGGGCGCAAAAGTCGAGTTTGCGCAGGGTTCGTGGTTTGATACCGACAGGCCGTCTGAAGGCAGATACGATGTGATTGTTTCCAATCCGCCGTATATAGAGGATGGCGATGAACATTTATCGCAAGGCGATTTGAGGTTTGAACCGCCAAACGCGTTGACCGACTTTTCAGACGGCCTCAGCCATATCCGCCACATTACCCAAGAAGCCCCCAAATACCTGAAAGCCAACGGCTGGCTGCTGTTTGAACATGGCTATGACCAAGGCGAAGCAGTGCGGAACATTATGCTGAAGAACGGTTTTGTCGAAGTGGCAACCGAACAGGATTTGGCTGGATTGGACAGGGTCACGCTGGGGCGTTTGCCTGCTTAGCGGGCATGATTTGTCGGAATATAAAAAAGGGCGTGTCGATCACGCCCTTTGGGTTTTCTGGTTTGTCTGTTCAGACGGCCTGGTTTAACGCCAAGCAGCGACGAACTCCGCCCAATGTTGTTTTTCTTCGGCTTGTGCGGCCAGATAATGTTTGATGCGTTTGATTTCGACTTCGTATTCGTCGGCATCGAGCGCGCCGCTCATCATGCGAAAGCGCATGTACATCAGGTAGGTATTGGCGGCATCGGTTTCGCAATAATCGCGGATGTCTTTCAGACGGCCTGCATGATAAGCATCCCAAACCTTGCTGCCGTCCATGCCCAGTTTGCCGGGGAAGCCGCAGAGTTTGGCCATATCGTCTAAAGGCACGCTGGCGCGCGGTTGGTAGAGGGCGAGCAAATCCATTAGGTCGCAATGGCGGGTGTGGTAGCGGCTGATGTAGTTGTTCCACTTAAAGTCGCGGCTGTCGCCAAAATCGCCGTCGCCCATGTCCCAATAGCGGGCGGCGCTGATGCCGTGTATCAGGGCGCGGTAGTGGAGGACGGGCAGGTCGAAACCGCCGCCGTTCCAGCTGACGAGTTGCGGCGTATAGTTTTCGATGACCTCGAAGAACTTGGCAATCATGACTTCTTCGCTGTCTTCGGGATCGCCGATGGTGCTGACGCGGATTTTGTCTTGCCCCCAGCGCATACAGCAGGAGATGGCGACGACTTGGTGCAGATGGTGTTGCATAAAGTCGCTGCCGGTTTTGGCGCGGCGTTGCTGTTGGGCAAACAGGACGACTTCGTTGTCGGGCAAATCGGCTGGCAAATCGTAAAGCTGGCGGATGCCGTTTACGTCGGGAATGGTTTCGATGTCGAAGGCGAGTATCGGAGTCATGGCGTGATCGGGTTGGATAAGGGATGATGTCATTGTGGCATGACGGCGCAGATAAAAAAAGAGGCAATCCCCCACAGGATTGCCCCAATACCTCAAATCAGAGATTTACGCTTCACAAACAATACAGGCTTTCACCTGCGGCTTTACAGATGCAGCTCAACTCTGCATCAGTAAACTTTCATTTCGGGTATTGCACCGAAATCCTCTAAGATACCGCAATTTCTTGCAATATCAGAAAATGCTTACAAAAGTATCTAAAACCGGCGAGGCCGTCTGAGCGTTTTGTAATTTGATGTAGTGAAATTTACGCGAATTTTTACAGTTTGCCAAGTATTTTTTTCTGAAGGTCTGTTTCAGTATAAATTTCAGCCTTTGTCATATTTTTACAATTATATTTCATAATTATTCAAAAGTTAGATATTTATTTTATTTTTTTAAATTTTAATTTAATTTTATTTCATATTTTGAATAATTAAAATGTATTTTTTAGATGAACTATTTTGCAATATGTTGTTTTTAAAAGAAATTAAATTTAATATGTAAATGAAAAGAGTGTACTGGGCCCGATGTTTTCCATTTGAGAAAAAATATAGGGTTGTTTGAAAGTTTCAATCGCGATGAAAAAAGTTGTTTTTAAAGCATTTAAAGCGGAATATTATTTGATTGTTTAAACTCAAACATGAGTTTCGGTTTGATTCGATTAAAATGAAAAAGCGGCGAAAGAAAGATTTCGCCGCTTTTTGCATATTTAAATTGTAATTTAATGTAGTCAATAAAAGCTGTTTTCGCCTTCGGGACGGGTTTTGAAGCGTTTGTGCAGCCAGAAATATTGTTCGGGATGTTCGCGTACCCGCTCTTCGATGAAGTCGTTCATGCGTTGGGTGTCGGCTTCGACATTTTCAGTCGGGAAATTGTCCCAAGCCGGATAGAAGCGCAGGGTTACGGTATTGTCGGCTTCACGCGTGGGAATGGCGGGAATGATTTTTGCTTTGGTCATGCCGGCGATACGGCTGAGTCCGGTAATTGTGGCCGTCTGAATGCCGAAGAAATTGACGAAAATGGAATCGTTGCGGCCGAAGTCTTGGTCGGGCAGATAAAGAAAGGGCGCATCGCTTTTGCGCAGGTGTTTGATGATGGCGCGCAGGCCTTCTGTGCGGCCGATCAGAAAAACATTGTTGTAGCGGTGGCGGCCTTTCAGGATTTGCTCGTCCAGGGCTTTGTTTTTTTGGTGCGAATACATGCTGGTCAGCGGCACATCCTGATTGAGCGTGTAAACCGCCATTTCAAATGCGGTAAAGTGCGGATAGAGGATGATGACTTTTTCGTCGGCGGCGAGGGCTTGGTCAAAATGGTGTTTGTCTTGATAGCGTACCAACGAGCGCAGCTTATCCGCAGGCGCGTACCAGTAGAGGCCGTATTCGAGCATCAGCTTGGCCATGTGTTGGAAATGGCGTTTGAGCAGGGCGGTGCGCTGGCTGTCGTTTAGCTCGGGAAAGCATTTTTTGAGGTTTACTTCGCCGACTTTGCGGCGCGGTTTGACTGCGTAATAGGCGAGAATGCCGATTGCGTCGGCAATCTTGTGCAACACGCAAAAAGGCAGCAGGCGGATGAGGTAGAGAAAAAGGAAGGCGGCTTTCATTAAGGCTCGCTGTATGTGGGCAAAGGGCTATTATAACCGAAAGGCCGTCTGAAAACGGGCTGGAACACGATTTCAGACGGCCTGAATGTCGGCTTACCATTGGAAACGGCCGCGTTTGACCTGCAGGCCGTCGAAATTGAGTTGCGAAGCCAATCCGTGATTGCGCAGGGCATGGGTGAGGGCGACGGCGAGTCCGTCGGCGGCATCGGCTTGCGGCGTGCCGGAAAGAGCGAGCATTTGGACAACCATATGCTGCACCTGCTCTTTGGCGGCCTTGCCCTTACCAACCACAGCCTGCTTGACCTGAAGCGCGGTGTATTCAAATACGGGCAAGTCGTGCATGACCAAAGCGGCAATCGCTGCACCGCGCGCCTGACCGAGCATTAACGTCGCGGCCGGATTGACGTTGACGAAGACTTGCTCGATGGCCGCCTGATGAGGCTGATAGTGGCGGATGATTTCGTCGATATGGCGGACAATCACGGCGATGCGTTCGGAAAGCGACGCGCCGGTCGGCGTTTTGATACAGCCGGAAGCAACATAATGATGTTCGCGGCCGTGGACATCAATCACGCCGAAGCCGGTCACGCGGCTGCCGGGGTCGATGCCGAGAATGCGTGTGGGTTGGAACTGGGACATAGTGCGTGTTTAAAGTAATCGGTGTTTCAGGGCAGGCAGGCGCGTGCGCACGCTTTGCAGGCGCGCAGTATCCAAATCGGCACAAATCACGCCTTCGCCTTCCGGCAACGTCGCCAACACATCGCCCCAAGGGTCGATAATCATACTGTGGCCGAATGTGCGGCGGCCGCTTTCATGCAGTCCGCCTTGTGCCGATGCGATGACGTAGCATTGGTTTTCCACTGCACGGGCGCGAAGCAGCAATTCCCAATGCGCCTTGCCGGTCGTGTGGGTAAACGCGGCAGGTAGCAGCAAAACATCAAACGGCTGCTGGGCGCGGAAAAACTCAGGAAAGCGCAAATCGTAGCAGACGCCGGCCGCCAGCGGAACATCGTCCACGCTCAGCTTCGGCACATCGCTTCCTGCCAGTATCGTATCGGCTTCGGCGTAGCGTTCGCCCAAACCGGAAAAGCCGAACAGGTGCATTTTGTGGTAAAGCCCGACTCGGTTGCCGTCGCGGTCATACACCAGCATCGTGTTCATCACCTTGCCAGCGTTTGGGCTTTGCAGCGGAACCGTGCCGCCAAACAACACCACGCCGCATTCCCTTGCCGTTTCGCTTAAGGCCGTCTGAAAACGGGTGTGGCAGGTTTCGCTAACTCGTCCATCGTCCAAAGGCTCGGCAAATGCCAGTTTGTCCGTATCGTTTTTGCCCATCAGCGGCCAATATTCGGGCAGCAACACCCAATCCGCCCCTTGTTCGGCCGCCTCGCGGACAAGGCGCTTCATGGTGGAAATATTGGTTTCGGGGTCGGTGGACGACACCATTTGCACAGCGGCGGCGCGTAAAGAGCGCATCATCAAAACTCCTGTCAGATTTTGCAAGAATTGTAACTTGTTTACGCACAAGGCCGATACAATCGGCACACAATTCCTCTTCAAAAAAAGGATAAACCATGAGCTTGAAACTTCTCCTCACTGCCGCACTTTTCACCGCCGCACTTGCCGCACACGCCGACGTACAGCTTTACGGCAGCATCAAAAGCGGCATCGAAACCTCGCAAACCCGTTTCGGCGGCCAAACATACAGCCGAACCGCCGTTGCCGACCAAGGCAGCCACATCGGTTTGCGCGGCTCGCATCCGATTGGAGGCGGAACGAATTTTATTTGGGAAGTCGAACAAGACACACCGGTCAGCAAAAGCGGCTCCATCCGCCAAGACTGGCGCGAACGTCGAGACAATTTTGGCCGTTAAAGGAAAGATTGGATAGTAAAGGCCGTCTGAAAAATCAGGATAACTGGTTTTCAGACGGCCTGTTTTTTATTTTTAGAATAATTATATAGTGTATTTTAACTTGCTGTTTTTATTGTTTTAAATGACGAGTTGTGGGAGCTTGCATATACCTTTTTTCGTATTAAAGGATACTTGAAAAATAGGTAGGATTAAAATCATCTATTCTATGAAATTTATAGAAGCATAATAAAATAGCGGTTGTTTTTAAATTTTATCTTTAAAATCTAATTGATAGTTATTTATTAGGACTAAGTTTTCAAAATGGTGCTAGAATATTGTGAGCAATAAAATGTAAATTTATAAGTTTTAAAAATAGGTATTGCAATAATGGGCTAAGCCATTACAAATTTAAGGAGTTTGACATGAAAAAAGCATTATTTCTTTCTATTTGCCTGTTAGGAACTGGTTCTTGTTTTGCTCAGGATTTTTCAACACTTTCTGTTTTTAAAGATACTATTAAGAAGTCAATCGATGAGAAAACATATACTCTATGCGATGTGGAAAAGTATGATCAGCTACATAAAATTGGAAATGAATGTTTGTATAGTTTATCTCTTAGTTTAGATAGTTCAATAGATAAAATATATAAAGAATTGCAAATTAAAAATAAAAAAAACAAATTAGTTGAAAAATTTCCTTCAAATTATTTTTCTGAATTAAGAAAAACATATTCTGCTTATGAAGATAAAGCTTGCTTTAATCCATTAAATGATATTACAGGGGGATTAAAAAATTCTTATGATGTAAAAGAGCTTGTTTGTAATGTGGAGCAGAAATTATTTCATATAAAAACATTAGAAAATTTTGATAAAAATATTTGATTTATATCTTAATTTAAGGTTATGATGTAATTTGAAAAAAATCACATTTCCCTAGGAGGAGCAATGCAATATAAAAAGCTATTCACAATTCCATTCATTGCACTTTCTTTATTTTCTACTGCGTGCGCCGTGCAAAGTGGAAACGTAGTTGGAAAAGAAAGTATTTATCCACCAGTAGCAAATTTTTCTTTTGAAATTAAGATAAAACCACTTTCTGATATGGATTATCAGGCTGTCATTACAAATAAAAAAACTAAAAAAATACAAATTATTGAAAGTATGTCACATCCCCCTCTAACTGCAGATCATTTGGTTCAAATACAAGACTTAAATAATGATGGGTACCCTGATATTATTTTAAAGGGTTTTCCTGTTGCAGCGTCAGCAATTAATGGTAATGAACTTTATATGTTCAATCCTGAAACTAAACAGTTTGAGGAAACTAAAGATATTACCCAGCTTGGTGAAATTCATGCTAGCGGAAAAAACTGTATTTACGTTGATTATCGGAAAAATTCAATGGAATACTCACAGGATCATTATTGCTGGCGTAATGGTAAATGGCATTTTATTGAAAATAGGTAAAATATTATGAATGATAAATTCGATCAAAATTGCTATATGAAATAGGGTAATTTATTACAAATTTAAGGAATTTAAAATGAAAAAAACATTATTTCTTTCTGTTTGCCTATTAGGGGCAGGTTCATGTTTTGCACAGGAAAATATAGAGCATAAAAAAGAAGTCTGTCCTAAAAGTGCGTTAGAAAATATTGAAAATGTTAGTTATGATTGCTTGGATGTTTGGGATAGCCGTTTAGAAAAAAAAATTGATGAAAAATATAAGATGATATACCGACGAGTAAAACAAAAAGATATGGCTCTACATGCTTTGCCTTCTTCTTATTTTATTAAAGTACGTAAAACATGGAATGCATATAGAGAACAACTTTGTTCTGATCCTACAAATAATACAGATCTAAAATCTGCATCTGATTGGTATATTCTTCAATGCCGAATTGAGCAATCGCAAGCTCATTTGAAAGTATTGGAGCGCTTCTAATTTGTTTTAAGAAAGGAATAAAGTATGGCAAAGAAAGCGAATCATGGCCTTCGTTTTACCGGTGGTGATCATTTAACCCCTAAAGATGGTTTTAAATATTATCTACATCAAGCTATGATGGTAAATGAATTGCGTGGGGGGTATGGTGCATATGAAATGTCTAATGCTGTAAATGGTTCTAGTGGTCCAAGCTTTGGTGGAATTCAATTTGATGTGGGATCTAATAAAAATGGCCAAAAGTTATTAGAAAAAATACTTCATCATGCCAAAGATAATGCAGGAAATTCTTTTTTATCAGAATCTGAGATGACGCAGCTTCATCGGATATACAAACCATTTAATGATGTCAAGACTAAGGAAGGAAAGATAGCAACTCGGGGAATGAGTGATGAAGATAAAGCATTCTACAAGCAAATCAAGCCCAAATTGGATGCTGCTCTATCATCCCCGACAGGAATAAAATTAATTAATGAAAACTATAATGAAAATTTAGATGATAAAATTTTAAAGGTAGAGGAAAAGATTAGTGATGTTAAAAATAAAGTAAATAGAGAATTTTTGAATAACAGCATGCAGGCAAAGGTCTTTATTGCGGATATTGGCAATCAATATGGTGCAAAAGTTAATGAGGCTCTTGTTAAGTTTATTGCACAAACAGAAAAAGACAATGGAGTCACTTTACCTGGAAATAGAACTGTAAAAGTGCATGGTCAGCTTGATATGGAAGATTTAAAAAATTTTCGTATGAGTACTGTATATGGAATCAAACACCCAGCAGATGCAAAACGTCGGGACGAAAACATCGAAAGAATCACAGCTCCAACTCGTCAGCAAGAACATTCCAAATCTTCTGAGGGTAATGACAGGCCAGCCGATAAACTTCAAGCTTTAATTCAAGGCTTTAAAAATGACAAAGATGGTACGTTCACAGCCAAAGCATTGGCTGACAATGCCGATGTGGTGGCAAATTTTAGAGATGAGTTGCGAGAGACCTTAAAACAAAATCAGGCTCAAGAAGTTGCTCAAAATACTCCGCAAGTTCAAGAAGAGCGCAGCTATGGCGGTCGATCGTTTAGTTAGGAAATATTTAATAACCTTAAAACCCTAAATAGGAGTCTTTGTATGCAGAAATTATTTATTCTAATATCATTAACTTTATCAGTTTCGGCTTGTGCTGTATCTCCAATGGAAGAAACTGAAGATGTGATAAATAGTGGATTATATAATATCGATTTTCGTGCCGGAAACGGTAAGATTTATTGCGGCGGTGATGCGAAAGTATCTGATTTGGCTCAGGGTGTATCATGTCTGACTGAAATTAAAGATAAACCTGTTTTACCACGCCCCAACGATTGCGAACTTGAATGGGGTGGAACATTCTTCTTAGGTAAAACCGGTAAGGCAGATATGGTTTGTCATAGTGACTTTCCTTTTAATCCCAAAGCCCGTATCTTGAAAAATGGAGAAACAGTTAAAGGAAATGGCTGGCAATGTACGGCTTCCGGTTCAGAAATAACTTGCATCAATCAAGATAAACATGGATTTAAGATTAGTCAGGAAGTGCAGAAGCTGTTTTAATACATCTTTAGGGATTTAATTTATTAAAGGAATGGTATATGGATACAAATAAGACTGGTAATCATAAGCAAGAAAATCAAAGAGACCAAGTTCGAGAACAGGTTATCAATGATTATATTGAAAATTTAAGGAAATATAATGGCTATACCGAAAAAGGTAAGGATAATACCATTTTTGGGGCTCATTATGGCATGCAAGGCCAATATTGGTGCGATATGTATGTTGATTATGTTATGGAAGATTCGTTTGGCAGGCGAAATGCTCAAAAAATGCTAGGTGGGTTTTCTGCAGGAACGGAACTTAGTAAAGCTAATTATCAAAAAATAGGTAATTGGCATGATGCAAAAGATTATGTTCCTCAAAAAGGCGATCAAATTTTCTTTCTTAACCCCACAAAAGATAAATCCAGGACGGTCAATCATACGGGAGTTGTTATTGACGTTGATTTGGAAAAAGGTATTGTTTATACAATTGAAGGTAATACTAGTGCTAAACCTGGAGATGGAAATGGAACAACAGTTAGGGAGAAACAATATCCTTTAGACAAAAATACAATAAAAGGGTATGGTACACCTGATTGGGATATTGAAATTGATAAACGAATTCAAGAAATAAATAAATCATCCACTGTAAACGAACTTTCTTCAAAGAATAAATTGCAAAATTTGATAAACGGCTTTAAAAATGACCAAGATGGTACGTTCACAGCCAAAGCATTGGCTGACAATGCCGATGTGGTGGCAAATTTTAGAGATGAGTTGCGAGAGACCTTAAAACAAAATCAGGCTCAAGAAGTTGCTCAAAATACTCCGCAAGTTCAAGAAGAGCGCAGCTATGGCGGTCGATCGTTTGGTTAAATCCTTCCCATATTTAAAGAATGCTGATGGCACGTTTTTTCCTTATTCTTTCAATAGATAGTTACGCATGAATAATAACGAACTTGAGCAAGCACATAATCTTTTGCTTGAAACCGCCGAGGTAATGACACAATTTAGGCAAAGTACCCATCAGATTGTCCAAAATCTTGAGGATAAATTGGATAAATCCCTTTACGATCAACGCAAGATGATTACAGAGATGGTACGTGCGGAAGTGACGAAAGAAATGTCAAATTCGGTGGCAGGTTATGTGCGAGATATGGAAAAGGCACGCAACCAAATGGCTGATCAAGTACGTGAATTCAATGTATACTTGAATAAGGTAAATGAAGAAAATCAGAAGATTTCTTCACGTTTGGTATGGATTATTTCGCTTGCAATGGCAACATTG
>NZ_KV810299.1:38911-41970 GCF_001812735.1 Neisseria sp. HMSC069H12 | reverse complement strand
ACATTGGTTATTGGCGGATTGGCATTATCTTTCTTTTATACAATGTTGATTGACCAAAAACGACAGGATGCGGATATGGTCGGTCGCATCAATCGAGCCAATATCGTGCGATGCGGCGATGAACTTTGTGCCAAGACAGGTAAAAGCGTAGAAAATGGCTATCGGGTTATTCAGCATCGATAGCTGAGAAACTAAAGGCCGTCTGAAAAAACCAGGATAACTGGTTTTCAGACGGCCTTTGTCTATTGTGAGGATAATTGTAGAATGTGCCTTTAGATCACAGTTTTTATTGTTAAAAATGAAGAATTTTAGGAGTGTATTACATACGCTCTTTTTTGTATTTAAGGATGCTTGAAAAAAATTAGTAGGCTTAAAATCATCTATTTTATGAAATTTATGGAAGCATGATAGAAGAGAGAGTGGTTTTTGGAAAGTTTTGTACATTGTCTTAAAATATGGCCGTTTGTCGTTTTATTTTATCTATAGTTTGCGAAATACTGCTAGAATGTGAATAATTTAATGTAAACTTATTAATTATAAAGAAATAGTTATTATAATGGTTTAGATTGCTAAAAAGTTAAGGAGTTTTAAAATGAAAAAACTAGCTATTCTTTTGAGTTTGTCCCTTCTTTTGGCAGCTTGTGATTTAGGCTTTCCCAAAATGACTGTTAATTATGATAATTTGCCCCATGGGAAAATTAAAGAATATATTACTAAAACATTTCCAAATGAACCTGAAAAAGAAGCATTGAGCAAAATGATTTATGCTCAGTTAAGTGGTGATAAAAGTGCTGATAATATTAGAAAGACCGTTTCCCAAATGGGTATGACTTGTGAAGTAGAAAAAGAGATTTGCGAGTATTCAGGATATATTAAAACTAAGGTTGCCGGTATTAGCTCAGGAAGTGGTCAGGCCAAACGCATTTATCATATCGTTATTTTCCCTAAAAAAGGGATGGATTCTTTGAAGATTGAATATCAAATTGTAGAAGATACGGAGAAGGTGAATTAAATCTCGAGAAACCTTGAAACAAAATCAGTCTCAAGAAGTTGTTCAAAATACTTCGCAAGGTCAAGAAGAACGCAGCTTAGGCAGCCGTTCGTTTGGTTAAATCCTTTCCCATTTTTAGGAGGTGCTTAATATGAAAAAAATACTCCCCATCTCTCTTGCACTACTTTCTCTATTTTCTGCTGGTTGTGAAGCCAACAACCATGATAAATACTCCAAAATTCAATCGTCAGTTTTAAAAGGAAAAAATGATATGATAACCCAAAGCCCTATGTTGAATGAAATTTTATCAATAAAGAGAACGGATATACCTAGATGGGAGCCTTTTGACGTTAGTCATATCGTATCTAAATATTTGCCTATTGGCTCTTCTCGAGAGCAAGTTATCAATTCATTAAATAAGATGCATCAAGATTATAAGGAAGAAGGCAATTTTATATATGCAGGGTATTTTAAACAGGGGTTACCTCTTGTTCCCTCACCGAGTATTTTTATTGCTTTGCAATTTAATGGAACTGCTCATTTAGAAAAAATCGATGCAACCCTTGATTATGTTGAATAAAGAAGATAAATATAGCAAATGAAAAAATTGAAGTAGGTTATAGGCATATTGGCTCTTTAGGTGTTGACTACCATTATAAATCTTACTCTAGGCACACATGAATAATGATGTACTTAAGCAAGCACTTAAATTTTTGCTTGAAACCGCCGAGGTAATGGTACAGTTTAGGCAAAGTCCCCATCAGATTGTCCAAAATCTTGAGGAAAAATTTGATAAATCACTTTTCGATCAACGCAAGATGGTTACAGAGATGGTATGTGCGGAAGTGACGAAAGAAATGTCAAATTCTGTAGCACTGATTTTTGGCAGGAAGAAATAATACCTGTAGACCAATAAGGTTGTATCAAGCCACTATTCCGTCAAATAGGCCGTCTGAAAAATCAGGATCACTGGTTTTCAGACGGCCTTTGTTCTTATAATAGCAGTTTATTGTTTTTACACACTCAGCAACGGAGTTTTCATGCAGTTTTCAGCATTCGGCGAAAAATTCACACAACACAGCGGTATTTTGCAGTTGATGGACGATTTGGGCGACGCGCTCAAAAGCGACAAGCCCGTCAATATGCTTGGCGGCGGCAATCCGGCGAAGATTGCTGAAGTCAATGCCGTGTTCGCCGATGTGTTTTCCAAGCTGGCGGCGGAACACGCTGTTGAGAATATCGGCAATTATTCCAATCCGCAGGGCGATGCGGCGCTGATTGCGGCTTTGACTGAGTTTCTCAACCGTGAATACGGCTGGAATCTGACGGCGGACAATATCGCGCTGACCAATGGTTCGCAAAATGCGTTTTTCTATTTGTTCAACCTGTTTGGCGGCAAGTTTAATCTTTCAGACGGCCAAACGGCTGAAAAAGCCATTTTGTTGCCGCTTGCGCCTGAATATATCGGTTATGCCGACGTGCATGTCGAAGGGCAGCATTTTATTTCGGTAAAACCGAAAATCGAAAACGTCGAACACGAAGGCGAAGCGGGATTTTTCAAATACCGCGTGGACTTTGACACGCTGGAGAGCCTGCCTGAACTGAAAGAGGGCAAAATCGGTGCGATTTGCTGTTCGCGCCCGACTAATCCGACCGGCAATGTGTTGACTGACGGCGAGATGGCGCGTTTGGATGCTTTGGCGCAAGAACACGGGATTCCGCTGATTATCGACAATGCTTACGGAATGCCGTTCCCGAATATTATTTACAGCGATGTGACGCTCAACTGGCACGAAAACATTATCCTCTGCTTCAGCCTTTCTAAAATCGGCCTGCCCGGCGTGCGTACCGGCATTATTGTTGCTGCGCCGGAAGTGGTCAAAGCCGTCAGCAGTTTGAATGCGATTGTAAACCTGTCGCCAACCCGTTTCGGCGCGGCGATTGCGGCTCCGCTGTTAAATGACGGCCGTCTGAAACAGCTGGCCGACCGAGTGATTCAGCCGTTTTACCGTCAGCAGGCGCAAACGGCGGTCTCCCTGCTCAAGCGTGAATTGGGCGCGTATCCGTT
>NZ_KV810299.1:20724-38811 GCF_001812735.1 Neisseria sp. HMSC069H12 | reverse complement strand
TGGTTTGAAAACCTGCCTGTTTCGTCGCAAACTTTGTACGAAATGCTCAAGGCCGAAGGCACGCTGATTATTCCGGGCGAGCATTTTTTTGTCGGCATCGATACGCAAGACTATCCGCACGCGCATGAGTGCATCCGCATGAGCATTGCGCAGGACGCGGAAACGCTGGAAAAAGGCATTGTCGCGATCGGTCGCGTGGTGCGCGGTTTGTACGATAAAAAATAAACGCTTTGAATAGGCAAAGGCCGTCTGAAACCTGAACAATCGGGTTTCAGACGGCCTTTTTGTCGGATTTAGATATGGTGGATAACCAGTTTTTTGCCTTCGTAATCGAGGACGTTGACGTCCATATCGAATAGGGTTTTGATGTTTTCGGCGGTGAAAATATCGTTGGGCTTGCCCTGCATGGCGACTTGGCCGTTTTTCATGGCGACGACGTAATCGGCGTAGGCGGCGGCCTGGTTGATGTCGTGCAGAACGACGACGGTGGTGCGTTTGTGTTCGTCGGTCAGCCGGCGCAGGATTTGCATGAGGGAGCGGGCATGATACATGTCGAGGTTGTTCAGCGGTTCGTCCAGCAAAACGTAGTCGGTGCGCTGGCAGAATACCATGGCAATCATGGCGCGTTGGCGTTGGCCGCCGGAAAGCTCGGTCAGGTAGCGGTCGGCGAAGTCTTGCAGGTGGAACTCGGCAAGCGCTTCTTCGACGATGGTTTTGTCGTTTTCAGACGGCCTGCCTTGATGGTAGGGATAGCGGCCGAACATGAGTAGGTCGCGCACGGTAATGCGGCTCATGATGCTGTTTTCTTGGGTAAGGATGGAAAGTGTGCGGGCGAGTTCGGCGGTGGGGGTGGTTTTGATGTCTTTGCCTGCGTAGCTGATGTCGCCGTGTACCAAGGGCTGCAGGCGCGCCATAAAGGAGAGGAGTGTGGACTTGCCTGCGCCGTTCGGGCCGATCAGCGCGGTAATGCCGCCTTCGGGAATGTCGAGGCTGACGTCGTTGAGGATGGGGTTGCTGCCGATGGTGTGGCTGACGTTGCGGATGGTAATCATAGGCGGGTCCGAAAATGGAAATTGGAGTTTCAGACGGCCTTGAGTTTTAAGGCCGTCTGAAACTTATTGATTATGACGTTTTAGATTTCTTTGACGGTGACAAATTCAGGATTGTCGGCTTGGTCAATCAGGAAGGCGCGGACGCGTTCTTGCCAAAGCTCGCCGAATTGTTTGAGTTCGTCGGCACTTGCGCTGCCGCTGACGGCTTTGGGCATGATGTCGCGCATTTGCGGCGCAAAGGGTTGGAGTGCGGCGTTGAGGCTGACGGCAACGGTTTTGCCGGTATCGCGGCGGCAGAGCGCGAGTGTGCCGTTGATTTCGCCTGCACCAAAGGACAAGAGATGGCGGCGGGCAAAGCGTCCGGCAGGGCCTACGCCGCCAAAGCCGGTTTCGGGTGCCGCGCCGGTAAGGAGTTGGACGACGGAAGCGGTAACACCGGTCGTGCCTTCGTCACGCTCGCCCTGCATAAAGGCTTCGATGTCGCCGCGTTGCGGCAGCTCTGCGCCGTAAAGGGCTTTCAGGCCTTTGATGACCATTAGGTAGGCTCCGGCGACAGTCGGGCAGGAGTGGCCGCACAGGCGCACGGCATCGGCGTAGTGGTAAGTGAGGATGCCGTTTTCGGCTGCACCGAGGAAGTCGGCCAATGCGTCTTGGACGGTAATGGTCGGGGCGTCATCGAAGAATGAAGGGAGGCGTTCTGGTGTCATGAGGGTTGTCCTTTATGGGTTTGCTTAGGCCGTCTGAAGGTTTCAGACGGCCTGAATTTATTTTTGTGAGCGTTTGGGCACGTTTAATTTATTTCTTTTTCAACACCAAATATAAAAATACCAATCCGCCTGCAAATTCGACGACCACGCTCAATACGGCCTGCATGCCGAGGAAGTGTTCGAAGATGGTTTGCCCGCCGACCAACAGGATGCCGCCGACACAAAAAGTCATGGGCAGGCGGACGGAATGTTTGACCGACGGGGAAAAATAGTTGGCCAGCGCGGCAACCAGCAGGCCGAAAAAGCTTACCGGGCCGACAACGGCGGTCGCAGTTGCAACCAGCGCAGCGATCCACAACAGCAGCCATAAGGTATTGCGCGTGTAGTTGATGCCCAAATTGATGGCCTGATTGCGGCCGAGCAGGTAAACATCGAGGCGGTGGCATTCGCGCCAGATCACGGCGGCGCTGATGAGCAACACGACTGCACCGATACTCAACAATTCCGAGTGGACAGTATTGAAGGTGGCAAACATATTCGCCTGCGCGGCGGTAAATTCTTCGGGGTCAATCATGCGTGAAAGCAGCGACGACAGGCTGCGGAACAAAATCCCGAAAATCACGCCGATTAAAATCATGCGCGACAAATCGCGTCCGCCCTGTTTGATGAGCGTGTAGAACAGCAGAAGCGAGCCGCCCATCATGATGACCAGTTCAAAGCCGAATTTGCCCGTCAACGGTAGGGAAGCATAGCCCACGCCGCCGAGCGTAAACACCAGCAAGGTCTGCAAAAACACATACAGCGAATCGAAACCCAAAATAGAAGGGGTCAGAATCGGATTATTGGTCAGCGTTTGGAAGAGTTGCGTGGACACGCCGACCGCATAGGTAACCATCAGCAGCGCGGCAAGTTTGGTCAGACGCAGGTGCAAGACAAAGTCCCAATCGCCTTTGACGTTGAGTGTCATAAACAGAACGCAGGAAACCAGCAACAGCGCAAAGGCCACCCACAAGGGACGGCTGCTTCCTGCCATAAAACCGATATTTTTTTCAGACGGCATGAGCAGGTTTCCTTAATAAAAGCCATAAAAACAAAGCCGTCCCCATCACGCCAAAAACCGTAGAGACCGGAATTTCAAACGGAAACACAATTACGCGTCCGACAATATCGCACAGCAACACCAAAGATGCGCCCAGCAAGGCTACCGCAGGCAGGCTTTGGCGCAGCTTGTCGCCCATCAGGCGGCTGATGATGTTCGGCACAACTAGGCCGATAAACGGAATATTGCCGACCGTCACGACCACTAAAGACGTAATCAGCGCCACAATAATCAGCCCCGACCACAGAATCGCCGTCCGGTTCAGCCCCAAGTTCACGCTCACCGTTTCGCCCAAACCCAAAATCGTCAGCTGGTCGGCAATCAAATAGGCAAACAAAGCCAAAATCCCCGTTGCCCACAACAGCTCATACCGTCCGAGCAACACGCCGGAAAAATCGCCCTGTTGCCACACGCCGAGCATTTGCAGCATTTCGTTTTCATACGCGATAAAGGTGGCCACCGCCTCAATCACACCGCCGAAAATAATCCCGACCAAAGGCACCATCAGTTGCGCGGTCGGCGGCAGGCGGCGGATCAGCAGCATAAAGACCAACATCCCGATCAGCGCGGCAACGGCGGCAACCGACATTTTTGCCAGCAACGGCGCGGCCGGTAGCAGCAAGGTCATCAACAGCAAGCCCAAAGCCGCGCTTTGGCTTGCGCCCACCATCGACGGTTCGACAAAACGGTTGCGCATCAAAATCTGCATAATCATGCCGGCCACCGCCATCGACGCACCCGTCAGCACAATCGCAAACGTGCGCGGCAGGCGGCTGATGAACATGACCTGCTGGCTGTCGGATAGCGAAAACAGGGTGGACCATTTGAAGTCGGCCACGCCGACCGACAGGCTGACGGCAAACAATATCAGCAGCGCCACACCGTTGACCGCATTTAAAAATGAAGGTTTGTGAAACATAAAATGGTTCGGAAAAATAAGGCCGTCTGAAAGAAGGGTTAAGGTATTTTGCGAAAAAGGCAGGTTTGCCCATCATAAAAACAGATGCAAACAGGCAAAAATTGTCCATTTGCACCATGTATTTTCAGACGGCCTAAATCCAATGACTTCAGATCAAGCAGCTTGATCCTGTGAATCATCAACCCCTTCAGGCCGTCTGAAAGAGGCGGGCGGCTATGCCCGTGCCGAATTACTTGGCCGCATTAAACGCATCGCTGACCTGTTTGGAAGCGTTCAGCAATTCTTGTGCGCCTCCGGCCGCCAGATAGGTTTCCGGTACGAGGTACACGACTTGGCCTTTTTTCCATGCAGTTGTTTCGGCAACCAAAGGATTGTTCAAAACATCTTTCGCAGCCTGACCTTCTTCACCGATGGCCGCGCCGCGGTCCAAAACGAACAGCCAATCAGGATTTTTCTCTTTCAGGTATTCAAAGCTGATAGGCTGGCCGTGGCTGCCTTCTTTAATCGATTCATCAACAGCGGGAACGCCGATGTCTTTATGCAACCAACCGCCCAAACGTGAGGAAGGGCCGAAAGCCGACATCTTACCGCCGTTGACCAATACCACCAAACCCTTGCCTTTGCCTTGCGCAGCAGTTTTCGCCGCTTCAAACGAAGCATCGATTTCCGCTTTCAGCTTGTCCGCTTCCGCCTGTTTGCCAAAGATTTGCCCCAGCGCGTCGATGCGCTCTTTTGAGCTTTCTTTCAGATTGGCGGTTTCGGCGGTCATCTCGATGGTCGGCGCAATGGCGTTCAACTTATCAAATGCTTTGGCTGCACGGCTGCCGATGATGATGAGCTGCGGTTTGTAAGCGTTTAAGGCTTCGTAGTCAGGCTCAAACAGCGTACCGGCAGGTTTCGTGGTTTTGAAATATTCGTCCAAGTAAGGCAGCAGGTTTTTATCGACGGACAAACCGGTTTTCACGCCCAGTTTGTTTAAAGTGTCGAGCATGCCCAAATCGTAAACGGCGATACGCTCCGGATTTTGCGGCACTGTTGCCTCACCGCGCGTGGTTTTCACCGTCAGGCTTGCGCCTTCGGTTTGGGCGGCAGAAGCGGAAGCAGTTTGTGCCTGATTGGAAGCAGAATCTTTTGGTGAACACGCACCCAAAGCGAGGGTGCAGCATACGGCTAAAGCGGTCAAACGTAACATAGAGTTTCTCCGTAGTCGGAAATAAAGTAAATCGAAATGATAACTTGTATCGGATTATAAAGCTAGATGCCGTCTGAAAACTTTTGTTTTCAGACGGCTTTTTCAAGCTGATTGCTTAGAAGCGGTAGTTCACGCCCAAGCGTACATCACGTCCGGTACCTGGTAGGGTATTGGTCCAGCGTTGACTGTGCGGATAGTAGAACTTGTTAAACACGTTGTTGACTGAAAGATTGACATTGAGCGTGTCTTTGCCCAGCGGTTTCCAGTTGGCGAAGACATCGTTCACACCGAAACCTTGGCGTACAACGTTTTCCAGTTTGCCGTCGCGACCTTTTTGACCTGCCACCAATATCGAACCCACGGCTTTTTGAACATAGCGTCCGCGCCAGCCGATTTCCAGATTCGGATTTTGGAAGCGGTAGGCAAGGGAGGCCGTCCAAGTGCGGCCGGTTTGTGCGCCAAACTCGGGGTTCGCGCTTAACAATTTATCTTTGTGCGTATCGTAAAAACGCGGTTTGCTGTGGCTTACGCCGACTTTGGCAGTCAGGCCGCCGGTGCGGTAGGACGCGCCTAATTCGTAACCGTGGTTTTTGACGTAGCCGGCGTTGACGGCTTCACGGATGGCGACAGAGTCGTGGCGGTTTTGCGGATTGGCAAGCGCGTCTTTGATGGTCTGCCAGAAGTAGCTGCCGTTTGCGGCAAACGTGCCGTCGTTGTAGTTGAAGCCGATTTCGGTATTGCGCGCGCGTTCAGCTTTAGTGCCGTCGGCAATCGAGATGATGCCGCGTTTGCCGTGGGTTTGCAGCGCGTCATACAGGCGCGGGCTGCGGCTGGCGTAGTTGTGGCTTACGCTGAAGCTCAAGTTTTCGACAGGTTGGTAAATTACGCCCAGACTCGGGTTGACTTTGCCGTCTGAAACCGATTTGCCGTCATGGGTTTTGATATCGAAATGGTCGTAACGCAGACCGCCGGTCAGGGTAACATCGCCGATATCTTGGATGGCTTCGACATACACGCCGTAATCGGTTTTGGTCGGGTTGGTCAGGCTGTATCCGCGTACCAGACTTTGCAGGGCGGCATCGGTGCTGGTGTATTGCGAATTCAGGAAGGCATGGGGTTTGATTTCCTGATGGCGGTAGTTGACACCGTATTTCAACAGGGTTTTTTCGGCAAGGCGGCTGTCGAAGTTGATATTTGCACCTTTGGTGGTGATTTTGGTTGTGGTCGGACCTGCCACATTGCCTGCGTAACCGCTGCCGCTGTCATCGGCGGAATAGCGTTCGTTTTCCAACACATAGGCGTTGGCGTTCAGTTTTTCGACAAAGCCCAGGTTTTTACCCGTGTACTCCAAGTTGGTGTTGGATTGGGTAGTTTCACGGTATGAGGGTTTCTGCCTGTCTTTTGCAGGGTCGGACTCGAAGATTGTAAACTCTTCACGCACAGTACGGATGCCCCGGTGCTGGTCTTTCATGTGGCTCAACACGATGCGGTGGTCGCCGTCGCCGAAGGTTGTTCCGATTTTGGCCAGGTAGCTGCGTTTGTCTAGTGCGCTGTAAGGTACGGTTTTGCCGCCGTTGGGACTTTTGTAGCCTTTACCTGCTTCGTAATCTTTTTCATCGTTGCGGCTGTAAGAGAACAAACCGTCGAAGTTGCCGGCTTTTCCGAACACGCTGGCACCGTAGTTTACGCCGTCATTGCTGGCATAACCGCTGCTGAGGCGCACGCCCCAGTTTTTATCCAAACCTTTGAGCAAGTCTTCGGCATCGACGGTTTTGGTAATAATCGCGCCGTTGGTCGCGCCGATACCGGCAGATGCCGAGCCTGCGCCTTTCTGTACGGAGACGATTTTGACCAGCGCAGGGTCGATGATGAAACGGCCTTGGTGATATAGTATTTGGCTGTCGGAATAGGCGTTGTCCACCTTAATATCCACCGAGTTTTGACCCATGCCGCGCAGCGTCAGAAATTGGGACGTGCCGTTGCCGCCGCCGAAGTCGATGGCGGGTTCTTCTTTTAATAATTCACGCAAATCGGTTGCCGTGCTTTCGTCTTTTTGACGAAGAGTGACGATATTGGTTTTGATTTTGCTACCTTGGCGGTCACCTTTAACGGTAACGGTATCAAGCACAACATTGTCTTTGGCTTCATTTTCTGCGTGTGCAAAACCGGCTGCCAGTGTCAGTGACAGCAGGCTCAGTCGAAACAGAGGCGTATTCATTGAGAAATGTCCTTAATAAAATGACAGTAATAAAAAATAAAAGCAAATAAAGAGAAATTATCTTTAAAAGATGCAATTAAGAATAATCATCATTTATAATAATGCATTAAAAAGAAATAGTTGTAAAGAGTTGTGTTGCATTTGTAAAGGAATTGTGTTGTTTTTAAACGAATTTTGCAGTTTGTATGTCAGGCCGTCTGAAAAATATGTGATCGGGCATTTTTGCGTATGAAAATATTTGGAAAGACTGCATAGAATTTTTTACTTTTTCCCTTGAATTTGTCGCAAACAACCCAAATCTACCCGCCATTACGGCAGGCGTTCCATAAGCGTGCCGCTATTTTCAAGCAAACCGTGTCTGTCATGTCCGACAGACAATTGTTTTCAATCTATTTATTTATCGGAGCATTAAGACATGACCATCCGCCCTTTACACGACCGCGTAGTCGTCAAACGCTTAGAAGCTGAAGAAAAAACCGCCTCCGGCATCGTTTTGCCGGGTGCGGCCGCTGAAAAACCCGACATGGGCGAAGTAATCGCCGTGGGTGCGGGCAAAATCGGTAAAGACGGCGAGCGCCGTCCGCTGGATGTCAAAGTCGGCGACAAAGTGATCTTCGGCAAATACAGCGGTCAAACTGTAAAAGCCGACGGCGAAGAGCTGTTGGTAATGCGTGAAGAAGACATCTTCGGTATTGTCGAATAAACATTCCGTGTATTCAGAACGACAGGTCGTCTGAAAAGGCATACAAGGTTTTCAGACGACCTCAGATAGAATCAAATGTATTAAATAAATTAGGAGAATCAAAACATGGCAGCAAAAGACGTACAGTTCGGTAACGAAGTCCGCCAAAAAATGGTCAGCGGCGTGAACACTCTGGCAAACGCCGTTCGCGTAACTTTGGGTCCTAAAGGCCGCAACGTAGTCGTTGACCGCGCATTCGGCGGCCCGCACATCACTAAAGACGGCGTTACCGTCGCTAAAGAAATCGAACTGAAAGACAAATTCGAAAACATGGGCGCGCAAATGGTGAAAGAAGTGGCGTCCAAAACCAACGACGTAGCGGGCGACGGTACGACTACCGCCACCGTACTGGCACAAGCCATCGTAGCGGAAGGCATGAAATACGTTACCGCCGGCATGAACCCGACCGACCTGAAACGCGGTATCGACAAAGCCGTCGCCGCTTTGGTTGAAGAGCTGAAAAACATCGCCAAACCTTGCGATACTTCCAAAGAAATCGCCCAAGTCGGCTCGATTTCCGCCAACTCCGACGAACAAGTCGGCGCGATCATTGCCGAAGCGATGGAAAAAGTCGGCAAAGAAGGCGTGATCACCGTTGAAGACGGCAAATCTTTGGAAAACGAATTGGATGTCGTCGAAGGTATGCAGTTCGACCGCGGCTACCTGTCCCCTTACTTCATCAATGATGCGGAAAAACAAATCGCTGCGCTGGACAATCCGTTTGTATTGCTGTTCGACAAAAAAATCAGCAACATCCGTGACCTGCTGCCTGTTTTGGAACAAGTGGCAAAAGCCAGCCGTCCGCTCTTGATTATCGCTGAAGACGTAGAAGGCGAAGCCTTGGCGACTTTGGTGGTGAACAACATCCGCGGCATCCTGAAAACCGTTGCCGTGAAAGCCCCGGGCTTCGGCGATCGCCGCAAAGCCATGTTGCAAGACATCGCTATCCTGACCGGCGGCGTGGTGATTTCCGAAGAAGTCGGCCTGTCTCTGGAAAAAGCGACTTTGGACGATTTGGGTCAAGCCAAACGCATCGAAATCGGTAAAGAAAACACCACCATCATCGACGGCTTCGGCGACGCTGCCCAAATCGAAGCGCGTGTTGCCGAAATCCGCCAACAAATCGAAACCGCAACCAGCGATTACGACAAAGAAAAACTGCAAGAGCGCGTTGCCAAACTGGCAGGCGGCGTGGCAGTGATTAAAGTCGGTGCTGCTACCGAAGTCGAAATGAAAGAGAAAAAAGACCGCGTGGAAGACGCGCTGCACGCTACCCGTGCGGCCGTTGAAGAAGGCGTGGTTGCAGGTGGCGGCGTAGCCCTGTTGCGCGCCCGTGCCGCTTTGGAAAACTTGCACACCGGCAATGCCGACCAAGACGCAGGCGTACAAATCGTCTTGCGCGCCGTTGAGTCTCCGCTGCGCCAAATCGTTGCCAACGCAGGCGGCGAGCCTAGCGTGGTCGTGAACAAAGTGTTGGAAGGTAAAGGCAACTACGGTTACAACGCAGGTTCCGGCGAATACGGCGATATGATTGAAATGGGTGTACTCGACCCCGCCAAAGTAACCCGTTCCGCGCTGCAACACGCCGCATCTATCGCCGGCCTGATGCTGACCACAGACTGCATGATCGCTGAAATCCCTGAAGAAAAACCTGCTATGCCTGATATGGGCGGCATGGGTGGTATGGGCGGCATGATGTAAGGCCGTCTGAACCTTCAGACAAAAAGCAAAAGCAAAACCGCACGGCAAGCAGCCGTGCGGTTTTTTATTTGCAGTAGAGGCATGAGATGTTGTAGAGGGTATGCCATGATTTACAGAGAAATAAGGGCAGCCAGTTCCATTGAATCAAAAGCAATCAAATAAACTTCATTATAAAAAAGGCCGTCTGAAACTTTATTTTGCATTTCAGACGACCTGCTTAATGATCTAAACCGTTACTTTTTGTTTGAACGGCTGTATCGGACAGCTTGGGACAAGAGTTCTTCAATTTCTATCCACATAATGCCTCCTTACAGTAAACCAGGTTGACCTAAAGCCGGGTCGTTGGCTCGTGCCGCTTGGGCATCTTCGACAGTCAGTCCAAGGGCTTTGGCTACGCCTTCGCCGTATGCCGGATCGCAACGGTAGCAGTTGCGAATATGGCGGTATTTAATGAAGTCAGGCGCATCGCCCATGGCTGCGGCGGTGTTGTTAAACAAAGCTTGTTGTTGCTCATTGTTCATCAGCTTGAACAAAGCGCGCGGTTGGCTGAAGTAGTCGTCATCATCTTGACGGTAGTCCCAGTGCGCTGCATCGCCGTTGATTTTCAAAGGAGGTTCGGCAAAGTCGGGTTGTTGCTGCCATTGGCCGAAGCTGTTGGGTTCGTAGTGCGGCAGGCTGCCGTAGTTGCCGTCGGCACGGCCTTGTCCATCGCGTTGGTTGCTGTGAACAGGGCAACGTGGGCGGTTGACAGGGATTTGGCGGAAGTTTACGCCCAAGCGGTAGCGTTGCGCGTCGGCGTAATTGAACAAACGGGCTTGCAGCATTTTGTCGGGGCTGGCGCCGATACCGGGCACAAGGTTGCTCGGTGCAAAAGCGGATTGTTCCACATCGGCGAAGAAGTTTTCGGGATTGCGGTTCAACTCGAATTCGCCCACTTCAATCAGCGGATAGTCTTTTTTCGGCCAAACTTTGGTCAGGTCGAAAGGATGATACGGCACTTTTTCCGCATCCGCCTCGGGCATGACTTGGATGTACATCGTCCATTTCGGAAACTCGCCGCGTTCGATGGCTTCGTACAGGTCGCGCTGATGGCTTTCGCGGTCGTCTCCGATGATTTTCGCAGCTTCTTTGTCGGTCAGGTTTTTAATGCCTTGCTGGGTGCGGAAATGGAATTTCACCCAGAAACGTTCGCCCGCTTCATTCCAGAAGCTGTAAGTATGCGAACCAAAACCGTGCATATGGCGGTAACTGGCGGGGATGCCGCGGTCGCTCATGACGATGGTGACTTGGTGCAGGGCTTCGGGCAGCAGCGTCCAGAAGTCCCAGTTGTTCGTGGCAGAACGCATATTGGTACGCGGGTCGCGTTTGACGGCTTTATTCAGGTCGGGGAATTTGCGCGGGTCGCGCAGGAAGAATACGGGCGTGTTGTTGCCGACCATGTCCCAGTTGCCTTCTTCAGTATAGAACTTCAAGGCAAAGCCGCGGATGTCGCGTTCTGCATCGGCAGCGCCGCGCTCGCCTGCCACGGTGGTGAAACGGGCGAACATCTCGGTTTGCTTGCCGACCTCGCTGAAGATTTTGGCGCGGGTGTATTTCGTGATGTCGTGCGTCACGGTGAACGTACCGAATGCGCCCGAACCTTTGGCGTGCATACGGCGTTCGGGGATGACTTCGCGCACGAAGTCGGCGAGTTTTTCATTCAGCCATAAGTCTTGCGCCAGCAGAGGGCCGCGTGGGCCTGCGGTCAGGCTATTTTGATTGTCGGCAACGGGCGCACCATTGTTCATGGTCAGGTGGGTAACAGGGCATTTGGAGATAGACATCGTTATTTCCTTTGTATAGTTGTCATAGGTTGATGAGACGGTTTGCCGGACGGGATGCTTATATCCAAGCAACTAATAAAAATTTAATATCGATATTTAAATTTTGTTTGCATTAAGCTATGAGTAAAACTATACAGAAAGGTTTTGACTATTGGAACTATGACCTCAATTTAATATTGTTATTATTAATTGAGATTTGATTTTTGTTAGATTTTTATTATCGAATAAACATGTTAAACAAAAAGGTCGTCTGAAACTGTTTTCAGACGACCTTTTTGTATCTCCGTTCGCATTAAAGCTTGCGCATCATCATCATGAAATATGCGCCGCCTATGAGCGTGGCCATCATTCCGGCGGGGACTTCGTAAGGGAACATTACCTGCCTGCCCAGCCAGTCGGCCGTCATCATAACCGATGCGCCGATGAGTGCGGCGGCAGCAAGTTGCTGTTTGGGCAGGCGTGCGCCGAGCATACGGGCCAGATGAGGCGCAAGCAGTCCGACGAAGCTCAAGGGGCCGATAAGCAGTGTGGATAAGGCGGTTAACGCTGCGCTTGAGACGATCAGCACCAGCCGTGCGAGGGGGATGTTGATGCCGACGGAGCGGGCGATTGTTGCGTTCAGGCTGAGCAGTCCGAGCCAGCGTTGCAGCGTGAGGATGAGGAGGAGCGAGGCGGCGGCGAGGAGGCCGACGGTAAGGGCGGACTCGGGCGTTGCCTGATAGGTCGAACCTGACATCCACAATAAAAGCAGTTGTACGCGGAAATCGCCGGTTGCCATCCAAATGCGGATGGCGGCATCGGCGAGTGCGGCCAGCGCCATGCCGGTAAGCAGGATTTTTTCGGGAGTAAATCCGTTTTTGCGGTTGAACAGCATCAACAGCCCCAAGGATACGAGAGCGGAAACGATACCTGTCAGCCAAAACCAGCCGCTGCCCGAGGTAATGCCGAACAGCATCACTACCGACATCGCGCCGAATGCCGTTCCAGAGCTGATGCCCAAGAGTTCGGGTCCCGCCATCGGGTTTTGCGTCAGCCTTTGCAGTATGACGCCGGTCAACGCGAGCATGGTGCCGGTGGCGGCGGCGAGCAGCACGCGCGGGTAGCGGAATACGAAATATTCCGGGTCTATGGTCAGGCGCAGGGTTTCGTCATAGCGTCCGACCGTAAACGCCAATACCGATACGGCGACGGCGATAAGCAGCAGAAAACGCAAGAGGCGCGGGACGTGCGGCGCGGCGGTTGAAATATCGGAGGTCGTCTGAAACGAAGGACGCGGAGGTGCTTTCGCCGTCAGCCACAACAAAAGCGGCGCGCCGACGAGGGCAGTTACAGCGCCGGCGGGCAGATCGGTGCCGCGGTAGTGTTTCAGCAGCATCAGGCCGTTGTCCGTCAGCATCAAAAGCAGTGCGCCGACGATGAAGGAACAAATCAGGCGCATGGACAGCGTGCGTACGCCCATTTGCCGCACCAGCGTTGCCGCCGCCAATCCGACAAAGCCCATCATGCCGACAAAGCCGACCACGCCCGCACTCAAAAATGCAGCAACCGCCAAAGACAGCAGGCGGATTTTCTTCACCGGTATGCCTGCCGATTCCGCCTGTGTGTCGCCCAGGCTCATGATGTTTAACGGTTTGATTAAAAAGGCGGTAAGTATGGCGGCAACAGCAATCCGCCACAAAAGCCCCAACGTATCGCGCCAACTGTCCTGCACCAGGGAGCCGCTGCCCCACTGCATCACGCCGCGCGTCTCTTCGCTGAAAAACAGCATCACGATACCGGTGAGGGAACCCAGATACAGGCTGACCACCAAACCCGCCAGCACGACGCTGAGCGGTTGCAGGGCGCGCCGTGCCGACAGCCGCAATACCGCGCCCAAAGCCGCCGCTGCGCCGGCAAACGCCACGGCGGATGTGCCGTAGGCAAGGAAGGAAGGGGCGAACACGGTCGCCGCCACCAAAGCCGCCTGCGCGCCGCTGCTGACAGCCAGTGTACTGTCGGATGCGAGCGGATTGCGCATCAACTGCTGCATCAGCATGGTCGCCATCGCCGTACTGCCGCCTGCGAGCAGCGCCATCGCCATGCGGGGCAGGGTGTTGTTCTGCACCATCAGCGCATCCAAAGGCAGGCTGTCGGGACGGTCAAACAGCCGCAGCCACGGCAGCGTCCATTCCAGCTTCAATATCCAAAACGCCGTCAGCGCGCACGATATTGCCAACGCGGTGGCAAGGATAGGCAGGGGTCGTCTGAAAATCTTTACCATGCGGCTTCCTTTTGTGCGGACGGGTTTTCAGACGACATCGAACGCATCAGTTGCAAAGTGAAACGCTGCATGGACGGCAGTGCGCCGTAGCTCCACGACGGCTCGAAGATGCGGCGGTTTGCAGGGCGGCAGAACGGCAGGCGTTGCCAAAGCGCGCTTTTTTCGAGCGTTGCACGTGTATTTTGAGGATGCGGTTTGACGATGATTAGCAGCGTGTCCGGCGGCAGCTTTGCCAAATCTAAAAGCGTGATGTTTTCGAAACCCCATTCGTTGCTTTTGCCCGTCCAGGCATTGTTCAGCCCCAATTTGTCAAACACGGCCTGAAACAGCGAAGTCTTGCCGTAAATCCGCAAATGCCGCCCGTCGACAAACTGCACCACCGCAAACGGGCGGCCGCGATATGCCGAAAGCGCGGGTTTGGCGCGGGCAAACAGGTTTTCCGTACCGGCAATCAGCTTTTCGGCAGCGGCAGGGTCGCCGATGATTTTACCCAGCCTGCGCGTAGCTTCGACCGTGTGGGCATATTCGATGCCTTTTGCCGTGCCGAAATCCACTTCGCGTACCGGGGCGATTTTTTCAAACTGGGACTTGGCGGCGGCATACCAGGAAGATTGCACGAAAAAATCAGGCTTTATCTGATACAGCCGCTCCAAATTCGGCTGGAAGCGCAGCCCCGCTTCCTTGACGGCAGCGGGCAGCGGCGGATAGTTCACCCAGGTATCGTACACGCGGCGATCGGCAACGCTGACGGGCGGATGCCCCATCGCCGTCAGTGTTTCGGCGACCGTCCAGTCCGAAGTCGCCACACGCGGTGCGGCGGGTGCAGGCAGGGAAAACAGGAGGGCTGCGGTAAAAAACAGCCGTGCGGTAAGGCGGGGAATGTCGTCTGAAAAGCGGTGGGACATGAGCTTGGAAGGTCTTTCGGTTTTTGAATAAAGGGTCGTCTGAAACATATCGGATACAGGTATTCCACAATGGTCTGCGATGTCATCCGGTTTGGATTCGGGCGGCGGATTTTATGGTCGGAACTTATGAGGCGGGACGGTTTGCCTGCGTCAAGGCAATGCCACGGGGCGGCCGTTTTCAGGATGGGCGATGATGTTCATATCGACGCTGTAAATGTCTTTCAACACTTCTGCGGTCATAATGTCGGCGGGTTTGCCCGTTTTTAATAGCCGTCCCTGTTTGAGCGCGACCAGTTCATCGCAGTACTGCGCCGCCAGATTAATGTCGTGGATGACGATGATGACGCCCAAACCCAAATTGCGAGACAGCTTGCGAACCAGTGCCATCACGTCGATTTGGTGGGCGATGTCCAAAGCGGCAAGCGGTTCGTCCAGCAGCAAAAAGCGGCTTTGCTGCGCCAGGCACATCGCCAGCCAGACGCGCGAACGTTCGCCGCCCGACAGCGTATCGACGATTTGATCGGCAAATTTTTCCGTATGCGTCAGCCGCAACGCCTGTTCCACCGCCTGTCTGTCCGCATCGTTCGTGCGCCCTAAAAGCCCGCTCCAGGCATAACGCCCCATCATAACCAGCTCGCGCGCGGTCAGCGCGGTAGCGGCGGGCAGTTGCTGCGGAAGATAGGCGACTTCTTTGGCGTATGCGCGGGCGGAATAGGCGCGTATTTCTTTGTCGTTCAGCAATATCCTGCCGCCTGCGGGTTCATGCTGGCGGGTGAGCAGTTTCAACAGCGTGGACTTGCCCGAGCCGTTATGACCGATGAGGCCGTACACGCGGTTAGGGGAAAAGTTGACGCTGATGTCGTGCAGCAGCGAGCGGCCGGGTATGGCGAAGGTGGCGTTTTGGATTTGGAACACGTTTCAGACGACCTTTTAGTGGGTTTGACGTTATTCGGAGAAAGCGGCGGCGCAGCAAAATCCATTGCCCGTTGTCGGTGCCGATGCCGCAAAGGCGGAGTTTTACGGCGGTTGTCCGAAAGCGTAGGGCAAAGTCGGACGCCCCAGGCTCCAAGGTCGTCTGAAAACGTTTCAGACGACCTTTGGATCGTTGGAGGCCGTTTGCCGCCCGTCCCTTAAAAATCGACCGAAGCCGACAGGGTGAAGCTGCGCGGTGCGCCGGCGTTCAAGTAGCCGCTGTTAGGGTATCCGCCGACGGATGCCCAGTATTTCTTGTTGGCAACATTATCGAGGCGGGCGCGGAAGGTGGCTTCGTGTCTGCCGATTTGGGTATGGTAGCGCGCGCCGATGTCGAAGCGCGTCCAGCCGCCGACTTTAAGCGTATTGGCCGCATCGGCGTAGGAAGAACCGGTGTAAACCATGCGTCCGTCAAATGCCAAACCCTGCACTTTCGGCACTTCCCATTCCAAGCCGATGTTGGCTTGGGTTTTAGCCGCGCCGATGGTGCGTTTTCCGTCAGTTGAAGATGAGCCGGTAGATTTCTGCTTGGCATCGAGCAGGGTAATGCCGCCCAAGAGCCTCACACCTTGTGCGACTTCCCCGTAAACGGTGATTTCCGCGCCCCGGTGGCGGTCTTTGCCTTCGGAGGTGAAGCGGGCGGTGTTGTCGCTTTCGGCAACGTAAAGCGAACGCGGTTTGTCGGTGTGGAACAAGGCCAATCCCGCGCCGAAGCCGTTGGCTTCAAATTTCGTGCCGATTTCTTTTTGTTTGGAAACATAGGGTTTGAGCGATTCGCCGGTATTGCTGACGGCGTAGACCCGGCCGTTGATGGAGGCAGTCGAGCCTGCAGTCGCGCCTTGTCCCAGGCTTTCGATGTAGTTGCCGTACACCGACCAATTCGGCGTGATGCGGTACACCGCGCCGGCGGCGGGACTGAGGCGCGATTTTTTGTAATTTTCGGTTTGTGCGCCCGTATTATAGGCGTAAGCCTTGTTATGCACCTGCTGCCAGCGCGCCCCGAGCATGAATTGCAGGCGTTTGTCCCAAAGGCTGAAGGTGTCACCCAAGGCGAAGCTGGTCAGGCGTGTTTTGCCGGTAACGGCAGGATTGCCCATGTCGTTGCCCGAATACAGCGGGTCGGCGGCTGCGGGTTGCGGATAGCGGGACGGGTTGTAGAGGTTGGTCGTATATTGGTTGCCCCAATCCATGATGTAAGCGTTTTTGCGCGAGGATTGGAACCGGTTGGCGGCGGCGGTCCATTCGTGCTCTACCGCGCCCGTATTGAATTTGCCGCGCAAACCGATTTCACCCGTGTCGATTTTATCCTTACGTGCGTTGTCGAAGCGGTAAATCGATCCGTCGCCGTTGACATTGCCGACAGTCAGGTTTGCCAGAGAATTGTTTTCCTTGCTGCGGCGGAAGCCGTAGGCGGCGTAGGCAGTCAGGTTGTCGTTGAAATCGTATTCGCCGCGCATTGTGCCGAACCAGTCGCGCTCGTTGGAATACGTCCACGGCTGCGCCCAGTTGGACGAGGCATCAGGCGCGGCCGGCACGGCGGTCAGGCCTGACAGGGTAACATTGGTACGCGTGGCTTTGAGCTTGTTGTCCTGCCAGCCCAAATCGGCGGACAAGCGGGCATTTTCATTGCGCCAGTCTAGGCCGATATTGACCAGGCTGAGTTTAGACTTTTCGTCATCTATTGCGGTTTTGCCGTTATGGTGCGCCGCATTGACGCGCACGCCGAATTCCTGATTTTGTCCAAAACGGCGCGCCACGTCCGCCGCCAAACCACCGCGTTTTCCCGCGCCGTAATTGGCAGTCAGCCGGTTCAATCCTTCATTGGGCGCGCGTTTGGGCAATACGGATACCGTGCCGCCGATATTGTTGCCGCCCGGCGCCATGCCGTTTAAGAAGGCGGATGCGCCGCGCTGGACTTCCACGCGTTCGAAAAGCTCGGTGGCGATGTATTGGCGCGGCAGGATGCCGTAAAGGCCGTTGTACATGGTATCGTCCGATTCGGCGGCAAAGCCGCGTATGAAATACGCTTCCTGAAAATTGCCGTAACCGCGCGCAACGCGGACGGTCGGGTCGTTTTGCAGTACGTCGCCGACACTGCGCGCATGTTTGTCCTGAATCAGCCTATTGGTGTAAGCAGTATTGGAGAACGGCGATTCTAGGTTTTTTTTATTGCCCAAAATACCCACGCGGCTGCCGCGCGCCACCTGTCCGCCCTTAAATGCAGGAATCAAACCGCCCTTGGATGCGTCTGCGCTGGCGGTTACGGTGATGGTTTCGAGTTCGGCGATTTCTCGGGCTTGGGGTTCGTCTGAGGCAAATGCCGCCGAAACGGTAAGGAGGGAGAGGCTGAGGATGCTGAGTCTGGAAGCGGGCTTAGTCATTTGTATTTTCTTTCAAAAGTCGATCGTAACGGTTAATTTTAAAAGAAAATTAATTTTATTTCAAAAAGAAAATAAATAAATGATAAAAGGTCGTCTGAAACTGTTTTCAGACGACC